>CAIYZI010000094.1 GCA_903930665.1 uncultured beta proteobacterium | reverse complement strand
GGAAGTGGATCGCGCTCACCAGTGAGTTTTTGAGCGTTTGGACCGCCAAATACAAAGGAGAGTATTGGCAAACCATTTAAAGCCTTGCTAGCAGCCTTTAAATCATCCGCAGGACTCTTCCAAGACCATTCATCAGCAGATAAGCCTAGCGCCCGAATAACATTGTGAAAAAGAATCTGTCCATCACCTTGTGGAGCATTACCAAAAAACCACCACATTCCTGTAGGGACTTTAGTCTCAACGGGGGTTGATTCAACCACCTGTGTAACAGGGTCTTGTTGTGAGGCTACCATTGCAGTTGCTGTAGTAACTCTAGTAACAGCAGTAACTTCGGGCGCGTCTTCTTGGGTCCGGGTCAAAACTTCGCCATCCTGGCGTGAAGACCATTCGGTAATACCCATTTCCTTCAAAAAGGCTGAGCGATCATCATTATTCATGGCTCTAGCTTAATCGATTTAGCCATGACGATCGCATCTTCTCGTGATCCCGTTTCCGGATTAACGGGGTAATAGTTTTTTCGCAGGCCAATAGACTCGTAGCCTATCTTTTCATAGAGTTTTACTGCACTCAAATTTGATGGCCTAACTTCTAAAATAATCCTGGGCATATTTTGTTGCACAGCCACACCCTCGATAGCACTCATCATGCGAGAACCAATGCCAAGCTGACGTAAATTTGGTGAAACCGTAATATTTAAAAGATGAAGCTCATCAACAGCAGGAAATAGGATGCAATAAGCCCATAGAACTTGTGGATCCAAATAAGAACCTTTAACTGCCTTGTCTAACTCTGGACGAATACAATAAGCCCAATGTCCAGCCGATAACGAGTCAGAAAAATTACCACGAGTCCACGGATGAATATGGGAACTCGACTCAATCGCCAAGACCTCATCCAAATCTGCCACTGACATCGGCAAAAAAGAAAGGCTGGTGACACCCTCAGCTTCCACGCGACTGGTAATAGGACTTAGTTCTTTAGGCATCATTAAACTTGACTGCGAAGCATACGCTCCGCAGTTGTAAGGGCAACCTTATTGCGAACATAAACGGGCTCTAGTTGGCGCACATCCTGCTGCTGGCCATTCTTAAACATTTCAATACCTTGCATCAAGACACCCAAAGCGCTGACTCCGATTTGGAAATCAAGGAAGTGGGTAGGCAAAGGCTCAGAAAGCGAATGAAAGAGTCGATCGCCAAACTCTTGAATTGCACTTCCTGCCAAAAATTGAGCCCCCACCAGATCCACATCCTCTGGGCCTGTAAGCATTAAATCTCCCACCCTGAGCGGTAAAGCATCGGCAACAGATTGATAACGAGCCCAATAGACTTCACCCATTCGTGCATCTACTGCAATTACAAATTGATGTGGATGAGATTTGATAAATGCCGGGGAAATACTTAATTGCGCTGCAATTGCATCAAGGCTGCATACCGATAAAACTGGAAGATTTACGGAAATCGCTAAACCCTGTACTGCAGCAACACCTAGACGAACACCAGTAAATGCGCCAGGACCAACATCCACAGCAATAGCATCTAGTGATGAAAGTGTTAATCCTGCCTCAGCAAGCAAATCTTCAATCCAGGGAAGCAAAAGTTGACTGCTCCCAGTCGACACTTTTTCATGACGAAATAAGGGGGGCATTTCGCCCAATGATAAAGCCACCGAACACCAAGCTGACGAGGTGTCGATGGCTAATATATGCGTCAAAGAAAACTTTCCATTAGTTAGAAATGAATTCGAAATAAATTCAAATTTAATTAGGAGCTCAATCCCTTGATAACCTCAGGAGGAGCCTGAACTAATTCAATTAAAACGCCCTCACCACTAATTGGAAACTCATCGTTCCCTCTAGGGTGAACAAAAGTAATGTCATAACCAGCAGCGCCCTTGCGGATGCCACCAGGTGCAAATCTCAAACCATTTGCTGACAACCATTCAACTGCTTTTGGCAAATCATCCACCCACAAACCAATATGGCTTAAAGGTGTTTGATGAACGGCAGGTTTTTTTTCAATGTCAAAAGGCTGCATAAGATCAACCTCAATCTCATGCGCACCCGAGCCAATTGCACAGATGTCTTCATCT
>CAIYZI010000093.1 GCA_903930665.1 uncultured beta proteobacterium | reverse complement strand
TTTTGGATCAAATACTTTTTCTTGATTCATCATCTATAAGGGCATTCTTAAAAATTAACTCCTAAATAGGATTCTATTTTTTTAACGACGTATTCCAACATTTCTTTTGTTAGGGCAGGCTGCACCCCAATCCAAAATGTATTGTTCATTACGTTATCAGTATTAACCAAATTACCGCTTACTCTATATTCTGCATTTGCCATGTAAGGCTGTCTTGTTAAATTCCCAGCAAAAAGCAATCTTGTCCCAATTTTATTTTGATCAAGATAGGTGGTTAAATCCAGTCTAGAGACAGGCGAATTCTCTTTCACCGTAATGGGAAATCCAAACCATGAAGGATCTGAATCTTCTGTAGCCTCTGGTAATTGTAAAAACTCCTCACAAGATCTTAGGCACTCCCTTAGGAATTTGAAATTCTCTTTGCGCACCCGAATAAACTCAGTAGCTTTATCCAGTTGCGCTAAAGCACATGCTGCCTGCATATCGCTAATTTTCAAGTTATAACCCAAATGACTATAGGTGTATTTGTGATCATAGCCCTCTGGCAAATTACCCAACTTCCAACAAAAACGTTTACCGCAAGTATTATCCTTACCAGGCGGACAATAGCAATCGCGCCCCCAGTCCCTAAAACTTTCGGCAATTTGCTTCAATTCGAAATTATTCGTAAAAACGGCGCCACCCTCACCCATAGTAATGTGGTGAGCAGGATAAAAACTCAGTGTTCCAATATCACCAAAGGTACCCACCATTTGACCTTTGTAAGTAGTCCCCAGCGCGTCACAACAATCCTCCACAAGCCAAAGATTATATTTTTTACAAATGGTGGTTACAGCATCTAGATTAAATGGGTTCCCTAAGGAATGGGCCAGCATAATGGCTTTGGTTTTTGGGCTAATTGCTGCTTCAATTTTTGAGGCATCGATGTTGTGTGTATATTTATCCACATCAACAAAGACTGGAACAGCGCCAAATTGAATGATTGGATTTACTGTGGTGGGAAATCCAGCAGCTACACCAATTACTTCATCGCCCTGTCGAATGGCTCGATCGCCCAACTTTAGTGAGGTGAGCGCAGAAAAAGCGACCAAATTGGCAGACGATCCAGAATTTACGGTAATTGCATACTTCACACCAATAAATTCGGCCAGTTTTTTTTCCAGCCGGACATGCGGCGATTGAGTGCCACAAACCAAACGGGAAGCTCCTGAGCCGACCCCATATTCATCGATCGCCTGCTTCGCAGCATCGCGGAGAACGGGTTCCGAGGCCAACCCCAGATAATCGTTCGAGGAAAAATTAATTAACCGCTGCCCCCCGAGTTCAAGAATGGCTCCTTGCGGCGACTCGATCTCGCGCAAAGTACGAAAGAGCGATTGGGCCTTAATCCCTTCGATCTGCTGCTCAAACGTTCGGGCCATGTGCGCTAGATCGCGAGGCCCCAAGCGAGCAGATGGGTTGCGTCCCTCCAAATCGTATGAGTTTTGTCACCCAACAATACCGCAATCACGTCGCGTCCGCCATAAGTGCCGCTGGCAATAAGGCATTTCCCTGCCGCGTCGGTGTACCCGGTCTTCATTCCATTGCAATAGGCATAAGACTTCAGGATATGATTGGT
>CAIYZI010000092.1 GCA_903930665.1 uncultured beta proteobacterium | reverse complement strand
TGCTGAGCAGTTCTATTTAGGTGGACCGTATGCGGTTAGGGCTTACCCGGTTGCTCAATCGGGCGGTGCGCAAGGAGGCCTTCTTACAATAGAGTTGCGCCATCAGATAATGCCCAATTTAACCGCCGCCAGTTTTTTTGATGCGGGCGTTGTCCAGCAAAATAAATTTTTGTATCCAGGCTGGCAAGGCTTAACAAATGCCAACAACACATACTCATTAATGGGGGCGGGGTTAGGGCTTAACTGGAGCTATGAGGGCTGGGCTATTGGTGCAATGGTGGCCTGGAAAGTCGGGCAAAATCCGCTATATAGTCAAACGGGCCAGCACGTTAACACTGATGGAACGACAACTCAGCCTAGGGGTTGGTTGACGGGTAGTTATAGCTTTTAAATGACATGCGGGCGGATTTGGTAATCCGCCTTTACCCTTCTCCGGGAAATGCAGAGTAGCCCTTCTACATGTGTTGGCCAGGAATTGCGCCCAAAAATGCCCCTTAGAGCGCTATCTCGACGCCATTGTGAATGCGAATACCCATTAGCTTTAAATCGTCTTTATATAAGCCGCTTTTTAGTTTGAGTTTTTTAAGCAAACATTGCAATATATATCGGGGTCGATCTGTTCTATATCGAAAGGATATGAAATTTGCATACATATTTTTAGGGTGCGTGGGGTAGCGGTAGACTATTGGGGGTTATATAACCCCCTAATTATGGGGGTTATATAACCCCCATAAACATGGGATTATTTGCTAGAACTTCGGGAGGGGGTGATGGTGAGTGACCTAGTTAAAAAATTATTGGAATCGATTGAAAGACCAGCTTTTATTAAGAACAATTTAGGTACCTATATTGAGTGCAATGCATCTTTTGTAAGGTTGTTGGGGCTTGAAAAAGGCCATATTTTAAGTAGCACAGCGTTCAATATTTTCCCGAATCAATTGGCGCAAACCTACGCCGCAGCAGATGCAGAGCTTTTTGCAAGAAGATCGGTTCAAATATATAGAGCCCCCATACAAGGGGTTCGCCAAACTCAAGAATCCGTTATTTTCTCTAAAACCATTTTTTTTGATGATCGAGATAATATAGGCGGGTTCATATGCACTATAAATACTCCGAAAGAGAGTTGCGAACCAGCGATGTCTGGGGGCAAATCCAATCCTTCGACGCCTGATTTGACTAGAAGAGAGTTTGAGGTTTTATGCCTAATTGCAAAAGGTCTTTCCACAAAAGAGGTGGCGCGTGTATTAATGATTTCGAACCACACCGTATCTGACTATTTAAAGGCCTTATATGTTAAGCTGGGCGTTAATAATCGAGTGGAAGTAGTAATTGCCGCCCAAAAATTGGGTTTAATTTAGGATGTAGTGATCTGTTGTTAATTTAGATTCGCTCGAATGGGGGGCTAAATGTTAATACAGGACAGTTATTTTATTCGAGGAAAATCACGCCAAATAAACAGCAACTAAAGCCAAAAGGGCGCTAAATAGTAAAAATAGGTTTTCGACGCTAAAAACCTTCTCCGGCCTTGGTGCAAAGCATACGCTACAAAATGGCCTATAGCCCAAAATATGGGCTTTACATTTTTTGCAGACAGTCCGCTTGATTGAGGTCATCAATTCACCGCCATACGAGGGTGCAATACAGCACGACTAGCGCACAAAGTGTCAATATTAAGTAAGTGACTATACCAAGAATTTTTTCAAGCATATTCTCGTGTATTAAATGTCGCCGCAGAAAGGCGCCCCCAATCCATCGGATTTCCCGGGAGTCTATTTAAGAATTTGCTCGATATCGACTTAATCGCGCCTCTAATGGAATTACTTGCGCCTATCGAAGCATCAACATGCAAAGCATGAAATCGTAAGTCATCCCGTGAGGCGATGTAAAAAGGTTTTAAAACTACGTCTTTTTTTGGGGATGTGATCACTTGTGTTTTACATGGGTTCAGACGGCCTTAGCATAGCGTGAGCCGACCTCCCAGGGCACCCCTTATTTACGGGGTTGCTCAATAGCGCTTGGTTAGCTAAATTCCCAATGTGATGAAGCTCCTACTAACATCGCATGCAACTGCTTTAGGGTATCCCTCGCTCAAAAGGCGGGGGATTTTTGCATGACACAAACTGCTAATGAAAAAATTATTTATTCACCAAAATGCAGGTGATCCAGTTTGGATAGCAATGTCCAGCGACCTGTTCTTTCATGTACTTTATCAAGACGAGTCTATCAGCACTCATAAGTCGCTCAGATCCGCTATGGATAGCGCCACCAAAGAATATGTTGGCAAGAAATCCAGCGGAATATTAGGTTGGCAACCAATTCAATAGATTAAATGGATGCAAAGATACATTTGTTGCTTAAAATGAAATTAAGACACTCTTTTGAGTCCTATCATCGTGGTAAATATGGCTATTACCCATCATGGGATGTGCATAGCAGTGAATACTTAGCAAGGATTACGCAGGAAATGTGGCATGACTGGAAATCCTTCTTTCTCAGCCATGGCAATGCGATTTTGGAACATATTACGCACGATCAAATGATTGATCTTTATGTGAGTGATGTGCTTAATTATAGGGGGTAATTGCTACTTCAATATGAAGGCATGGCTGAGCTGGTTGAAGGCACTCCTTTGCTAAGAGGATATCAGCGCTAAAACTTCGAACGGAGGTTCAAATACCCCTTCGCTCTATCAGAAAATGCTGTTGTAGCTCAGTGGTAGAGCACTCCCTTGGTAAGGGAGAGGTCGGAAGTTCAATCCTTCTTAACGGCACCATTGATTGGTTCAATTGGCTAGTTAATGCTCGGTTGGCGGCCAACAGAACTGGCCTCACAAATCTGAACATCCCGATAAGTGAATTCTCTGCTATCTTGATCGGCCCTATGGGGCAGGAAGTAGAGAGAAAGTGGCAAGAGACCGTAAAGGTATTTACCATGCGCGTTATGATTTAGAAATCCTACGCTCATACGAACAACCAAGACGCACCCATTCACCCAGGTTAAAAGCCCACGTGCCCCTAAACTATTATTGGGGATAAAGCCATCACAGAATTAGCAGTGCGGCATGATGTGCGTCCCAACCAGATTGCTGAATGGAGGCGCCAGTTAGCTGAGCAAGCCGCCGATGTCTTTGGCAGTTAGGGCCTATACGTGGCCAGTAGACCCCAAGATCTTGTACGCCAAGATTTGCTAGTTAGCACTGGAGAATGAGTTTTTGGAAAGCGCCCTCAGTAAAGCAGGATTGCTCCAGATCACGAGTTATCCGCTAGCACGCAAGCCAAGTTCTTGAGCATCGGTCGCGGCATGGTGTGTTACTTGCCCAAGCCCACTTCAGAGAAAGACTTGGCCCTCATGCGCCAAATTGATGGGCTGCATCCACAAAACCCCGCCATGGGTACTCGGGTGCTACGAGATCAGCTAATCTGCCATGGATTTAGGGTCGGTAGAGGGTATGTATCCACCCTAATGAGGGGAGTTAGCATTGTTCCTCTATCTTGCCGGAAGGGCGCAAGCGCCAAGCATCCAAGTCATAAAATCTATCCTTGCTTATTGTGAGTCATGAAGATTGATCGGGTCAATCAAGTGCGAACGCTTGGTGCGATCTAGATCCCCATGGCCAAGGGCTTTGTCTATCTGACTGCTGTGATTGAATGGGCTAGTCCTAAAGTATTGGCAGTCAAGGTGGCGATATGCTGGAAGCCTGCCATGCAGAAGAAGTTCTGGAGGAGACCTACAAAATGGGGGTCGAGCGATCAATTGAGTAAATCTTCGGGGATAAAGGTGTGAAATGGACCGAGGCCTATAAAGCCCAGAGAAGCCGGATAAGTGGGGCGCGGGAAATTCTCACCTACCGGCGGAAGGGAGGACAAAGCTTTTGGTATCCGCAAAGAATGGCTTCGAACTATTGCCATACTCATTAAACCCAGAATACATGGATGCAGATGCTGAAAGCTGCGCTTGGGATGCTACAGGGTATGGGGTAATGCGAACAAGGAAGGCCGCCAAATAATTTTCTAAGTATTCGGGCATGAAAGCAAGGGGTTGCGACCCCTTGCTGACAAAGACATTAATTCATCGAGCTTGGATGGGTAAATCTAAAGAAATGATGTTTAGTTCTTTAGCATTTATGTGGCGTCAACACGAAGATATTAGATTAAGCGGAGAAATATTCAATCAAAACAAAAGGAATGAGCCAATACGGCCCAGGAAAAAAGTGCGAATACAAATAATGCATTCCGATTTATCTGAGACGGTAAAGGGTTTATTTAAAGTTAGCGGGGCTTTTGTCGAGGCAGTCAAGAGAGGTTTTTGTCGGCGCGATTGCTTTCGGTCAATAGTTATTAACAATGCTTATCCTGGACTTACAATCCCGCTTCTCGCATTTACAAGTCGGTGCTTTATTGCTGGAGACGCCCATTGCAATAATTTGTGCTTGAGCCCTAGAATTAATGCCTAACTTGGAATAAATTGCCTTCAAATGATCGTTAACCGTGTAAGGTGAGATTCCTAGGTTGGCGGCAATTGTTTTTTGTGATGCACCCCGAGTTATTTGCTGTAGTACTAAATTTTCACGGGGTGTCAATGGACTTTTATGTGAATCGGGGGCTATAAGATCTTCAATAAGTCGGTTTTCCACTATATGGAATATTCCAATTAACTTGTTGTTGAAGTCGAGCGCCTTGAATTTGCGGTGTGTAACAATTTGATCAGAAAACTTGCAAAGCAAGGCCTTATAAGAGCATTCCTCCTTTTGGCAGCTGGAGATCTGTAGATCAGCATTCATATGAACCTGAACATCCCGCCTGGGCAGGTAATTTATAGCGGTCGAACCCAGAAAATCTTTTGCGTTAATTCCGTAGCAATCCCTATATGATTGGTTACAGCGCAGAATAGACCCATCCAAATCGGTCAAGCCAATTGGATTGTTTAGGGCATCTAGAGCACTCTGGGTTAGTAGGTCAAGCATTTATTCGCTCGCTAGGGTAATGTAAGCCTATACTTGTGACATGCTTATGTTATACCTTATAATTATGGGGTTTGCAAGGATTGGGCAACTACATTTTTTAAAGATTGCCTTAAAATGCATGCAAAACTTCTGCGAAGACCCCTTTTTTGGTTTGAGACTGTTTAAGTTCGAGCTATGCTGGGGAAATCCTAGCGATGGTTTGCGGGACTCTTGATTGGCGGTTCGACGCCTAAATTTCTTCTGCGGCAAAGCCTCCACTTATGCTGAGCTTAGATGCCTTACATGATCCCCCACTCAAAAGGCGGAGGATTTTCGCATAATAAGGCCAATGATAAGGGCGCAGACCTATCAGACGATGGTGAGTCTTTTTGGGTTGGGTGATCGGAAGATCAACTAATTTGTATGGTTTACAGGGATAGGTTTAGGTGCCTGCGAATCCAGACGTTCTGTGGTTGATTTCGCCGTCATTAGATGCATTGCAAAGAATCCCTGAACTTTTGGCTGGCAGCCAATCCAATAGTGTAAATAAATAAAGATTTGTATCTGGCTTTTGAAATCAAAATGCGACATGGATCTGGGCATCTAATTTCAATTCGCAGCAATTGGTTTACTTTTTCAGCGTAGAAATGAGGACATCATTTTTTATTGCTTTGTATACCACTAAGATTGGCTTTATATGGAGGCTAACTATGTTCGTGGGTGAGTCACCCCTTCTTGGGGTGACTACATATCAACTTATTTGCTGCCCAACTTATCTTTAATAAACGCCTGCACCTGTTCAATCGTCCAAAAGGATGATCGACCTATCTTGATTGACTTAGGAAACCCACCTTTTTGAACCATCAGCCAGAACTTAGATTTCGAAACTGGCATCACCTTCAATATTTGCGGAATTCTCATCAAAGTAATGGGTGGGATTTCAGGATTTGATTGGCTCATCATGATCTCCTTAGCGGGCGCGCTTTAAGTTTTTACGGTAAACCTGCAGCGCCATCTTTGCAGAACTCATTATTGTGTATCCATACGAGCGATACAAGCTGTATAAGCGAATTGCCATCATTAAATTCAGCCTCCATTTATGTTTTGTTATGAATCAATCTGTGTGCTGCTGAAGTGCAATGTAGTCAATGAAATTTTGGTGGTCAATCAAATGTCAATACCCACTTTGAAGACGCATATTAATTTTTGACTACAAAAAAATATTTATTCATAGAAGTGTCACAAGCCATATAAATAAATGGCTACAGACTTGTCAGAAGGGGCTGATAAAGAAAAGAGATCGGTGGACACGCCTAGACCAATCAGCACTTCGGACAAAGAAAATCATTCTCACGAATATCTCAAACATGGATTACAGCGAAATGATGAATAAATAAATTAAAGAAAAATTCAGAAAAAACGCGTTTGACGATACGCTTTCCGATTGTTAGATTCTTCTCTTGCAAAAAATATTGCGCGCAAGAAAAAGAACTACACGGAGACAGATTGAGATGAATTACTACGAGCATCACATTGGAGATTACGCAGAAGCGACCGGGCATCTTACATTCATAGAAGATGCAACTTACAGCCGCCTCATCAGAAAGTACTACGCCACAGAAAAACCGTTGCCGATCGATGTAAAGCTCGTGCAAAGATTGATCAACGCGCGATCAAAAGAAGAAAAAAATGCAGTTGTCTCCGTCCTCAACGAATTTTTTACCCTCACTGATCAAGGTTGGAGACAAGAGCGGTGTGATCATGAGGTAGCCCGCTTTAAAGATAAGCAACTCAAAGCTAGGCGGAGCGCAGAAGGAAGATGGCAATCATTTCCATCGGACGAATCTCAGCCAGAAACCACCCCAAATATTGCATGCGTTCGCAATGCGACCGCAATGCGAACGCATTGCTCACCAGACACCAAACACCAGTCAACAGTAACCAATCTCCATAC
>CAIYZI010000091.1 GCA_903930665.1 uncultured beta proteobacterium | reverse complement strand
TTCAAGGGGTAAAAGTGGCAAAAAAAGGCAGAAATCTGCCTTTTTTAAGCTTTTCTCAAAAAATTTGAGAAAAAATCCTTATTTTGGAGCGCTAACCGTCACCAAGGCGGGCCTCAAAATTCGGTCGGCGATGGAATACCCCCTCTGGAGCACTGAAACTACGGTATTTGCATCTTGCTCGGACGGCACAGAAGCAATTGCCTGATGAAGATTGGGATCAAACTTATCTGCAATGGCAGGATTAATTTCAGCCATTCGACCCTTTTCAAAGGCAGATATGAGTTGTTTTAGGGTAATTTCCAAGCCTTCTTTAAAGGCTTTGGCATCTACAGCCTCTGCATTGAGGGCGGCATACAAACTATCAGCAACAGGCACCAAATGCTCAGCAAAACTTTCAATGGCAAATTTATGGGCCTTAGCAACATCCTCGGTAGCGCGACGGCGAATATTTTCACCCTCCGCTTTGGCGCGCATAAAGCTGTCTTGCATATCCGCAAGCTTTTGATTTAATTCATCAATAAGTTGCGTATTGGACTCCATGGTGAGTTCTGGCTCCAGCTCTAGACCAGCACTGGCTCCCGCATCTATTACCTGCTCAGATTCCAGGTTTTCTTGGGGCTGCTCAGCAGATGGATTTTGGTTCTCTTGTGTCATGGGTATTCATTCACTTTTCTATAAGAATATCTATATCAATGCAATATGGGGCTAATCAAAGCAATTTCAAGCTAATGGATATCGCTCCAGTTTAAGCAATTCTAGGCTTAGCCAATTCTGCACGCTGGTTACGCTCGGCAATTAGGAGCTCAGATTGATCATTTAAGGGCCAGCCAGATAAATGCTCTTGGGCAATCCCATACAAAGCCTCAATCCACTGAGAATTATTGTTTAAACAAGGGATATAGCGGTAATCTTTCCCGCCATGCTCCAAGAAGCTCTCACGAGCCTCCATAGCTATTTCCTCCAAAGTCTCCAAACAGTCCGCTGGAAAGCCTGGGCAAAACACATCGATTCGTCGACAAGCCTCTTTGGCCAAATTCTCAATTGTGGCTGCAGTGTAGGGCTTTAGCCACTCTGCTTTACCAAAGCGAGACTGAAAGGTCACCAAATATTGTCCTGGCTCCAAACCCAGAGACTCACCCAATAGGCGACCCGTTTTTAAGCACTCACAATGGTAGGGGTCGCCCTTCATTAAATTTCGTTTAGGCAGCCCATGAAATGACATGACAAAACGGTCGCCTTGTAAAAAATCAGGGCGCCCATCTTTATCCCATGCATCCAAAACTTGATCACGAAGAGCAGCTATATAAGCAGGGTTATCGTGATAATGCTTTACTAATCTGAGCTCTGGTTGATCACGCCAGCCCTTGAGCACCCTAAATACCTCATCAAAACTAGAGGCTGTAGTCGTGGCTGAATATTGAGGGTACAAAGGCAACAACAGCAAACGTTCCATCCCCTGCTCTTTTAATGTAAGCATGATCTCTTCGGTTGACGGTTGGCCATACCGCATTGCCAAATCTACCAATACCGTCTGCCCACTTTCAGAAAACTTTTTACCTAATGCTTTAGCCTGAAGTCGAGAGTAGTGCAACAAAGGCGAGCC
>CAIYZI010000090.1 GCA_903930665.1 uncultured beta proteobacterium | reverse complement strand
TGCCCAAATGCCATACCTAGAGTTATCTCGCCAATTTATTGCTGAAAAGGATATCCGCAAGAAATTTAGCAAATCCCATCAGAAGACTTTAGATACTTTTTTAGCTGATACAAAAGGCCAAAGTAATATTGAGGTGCTGGAGAAATTAACCGCTCTGGTTGGTAAGAATCGAAAAATTATTAATAAACCCCCATTAATTGAGCATTTTGCCAAAAGCCAAAATGGGGTCCCCATGATCGATTTGATCAATATGGCTTTGCTAAATTACAGCATTACTTTAGTAACTGATAGACGTGTTTTATTTGAGCGCTACTCCCTTAAGGACTTTGCTAGAAAAGTGGTAGGTATTGGCAGCGTTGGCACCAACTGCATGGTTTTGTATTTTGAAGGGGATAGCAAGAATGACCCCTTGTTTCTTCAGTACAAAGAGGCTCAGACATCGGTGCTCTCTCCTTATTTAGGGGTATCTGTATATAAAAATCAAGGACATCGTGTAGTGTCTGGTCAGAGATTGCTACAGGGGGCGCCAGATGCATTTCTGAATTACGGTAGCCTTCAATATGATATTGACACAAGCCAGGGTTTTTACCTCAGGCAGTTACGAGATATGAAAGGCGGAATTAATTTTGGCCCTAATGGCGTCTCATTAAAGAATTTTCCAGACTATGCTAAATTGTTTGGGTGGGCTTTAGCTCTTGGGCATGCCCGCTCTGGAGATGCGGCAATGATCTCTGGATATTGCGGGCAAAGCAAAGACTTATGTGAGGCACTTTATGCTTTTTCTAAATCCTATGCCAAGCAAAATCAATCGGATTACGAGGTTTTTTGTAAGGCGATTAAGGGCGGAAGATTGCAGGTTGCAAATACAAAAGTTTTGAAAGACTAATGGATGGAAGCGCTGCACAACATTAATTTTGACTCACTTGCTGATACCTCTATTAGCTTAGTAGCAGCGTTTATTTTTGGCGGATTAATTGGCCTAGAGCGTCAGTTTCGTCAACGTACAGCTGGTCTGAGAACCAATGTGTTAGTTGCGGTAGGTGCCGCAATCTTTGTTGATGCAGGCAATCGTTTAACGGGTCATGAAGGCGCTGTTCATATCATGGCTTATGTAGTTTCAGGGATTGGCTTTTTGGGCGCTGGTGTAATCATGCGTGAGGAGGGAAATGTGCGTGGTATTAATACTGCGGCAACCCTCTGGGCCTCTGGGGCGGTTGGCGCTTGTGCTGGTGCTGACTTAATTTTGGAGGCGGGTTTAGCCACGATTTTTGTGCTTGCGGCAAATACCTTGCTGCGACCCCTGGTGAGGTTAATTAACAAGCAGCCTCTTGATACAAGTTTTGTTGAGGTCACCAACTCTGTTTACATCATCACCCCTAAACGTTTTCAAAAATTGGCTCTAAAGCAATTTATTGCGACCTTAGAAGCGGCCGGTTATCAGGCGCATGATATTGAAGTTGACCAATTTGGTGATGATGAAGTAGAAATTCAGGCGGTTTTAACCGATTCAGCGGTTGATGGGGATCAAATGGATGCTTTAATTCAAAAAATAGCTGATATGGAATATGTCAATCAAGCCTACTGGAGTCCAAGTACTACAGATTGATGGCTTGACATCGTATTGAAATATTTTAAGTTCAATATCTGCATGTGAATACCTATCTTAAAACTGAACGTTCTGTGCGCTCTACGCCTTCCACGCACTCCACAATTACTTGCCCTCATTGCCAGGCTATTGAAAATCTAGAGATTCCAAAAGGCTTTTCCCAGCACCTATACCGCTGCCCATCCTGTTCCGTCATCCTTAAGCCTAAATCTGGTGATTGCTGCATCTTCTGTAGCTTTGGGAGTGTCGATTGCTTAAGTTCAGAGCAAAATTTAGCTGCGTAAATATTTCCCTGATAGATTAAGCGTTATATTCAAGAGTGTGCAATCTGTATTGCTTAGAATATGCAGACTTAAACGCGAATTTGCTATTTTTGCCGCACTTATCTTATTACTGGGAACATCTTGACTGCGCTTCGAAATAACCCCAAATCTCCTGCATCTGATTTAGTGGCTGCTATTGATTTGGGTTCAAATAGTTTCCGGATGATTGTGGCTCAAGAGGTTCAAACTCCCTCGGGAACTCAAATACGTCCTATAGATACCCTCAGGGAGACTGTTCGGTTGGCTGCTGGGTTAACCGAAGATAAATTGCTTGGATATGATGCTTATCAACGGGGTCTTGTGGCCATTCACCGCTTTGGCGAACGTATAAGGGGATTTGATCCCTCTAAGGTTCGTGCGGTAGCTACTAACACTCTGCGCGTCGCAAAAAATGCCCAAAATTTTGTTCGTGATGCTGAAGTGGCATTGGGATTTCCAATCGAAGTCATTGCGGGGGTGGAAGAAGCGCGCTTAATTTATATTGGCGCAGCCCATGAAGTATCGGCCACCCAAGGAAACCGATTGGTAGTCGATATTGGCGGTGGTTCTACTGAGTTTGTAATTGGCAAAGGGTACGAGCCTAAGCTAATGGAGAGTCTCTATATTGGTTGCGTCTCCCATAGCATGCAATTTTTCCCTAAGGGTATTATTGATTCGCATGCCTTTAAAGAGGCTGAGTTGGCTGCAAGGCGCGAGATTCAAGTAATTGCAGGTGCTTACCTGAAAAGCGGATGGAATCAAGTCATTGGTTCCTCAGGGACAGCCCGTGCTTTAGCGGATCTCATTACTGAAAATCACCTCAATGGCCAGGGTGATGGATTGACTATGGGACGTGTCCATGCAGGCAGCGGTTTAATTACCCGTGATGGTCTTCGGGCTCTCAAAAAACATCTACTTAAGTATGGGCATGTGAACCAAGTAGAGTTACTTGGGCTAAAGGATGATAGAAGGGCGGTATGGCCAGGTGGCTTGGCTATCATGATTGCCGTATTTGATGAGCTAGGTATTGAGGCCATGGAGGTGACCGATGCTGCCTTAAGAGTGGGAGTGCTCTACGATCTTTTGGGTAGATCCCAGCATCACGATATGCGTTATGTGACAGTCGAGCAGTTTATGCAGCGTTACGCTGTTGATAGGGCACAAGCGACTCGCGTTGGTAGGTTGGCTGCAGAGTTTTTGGATCAACTACCCAGACCTGAGGGCGAGAGTAGGGCTAACAATATTGCCCTATTGCAATGGGCGGCAAATTTACATGAAATAGGCTTATCTATTTCATGTAATGGATATCACAAGCATTCTGCTTATATTGCGGGTAATGCGGATATGCCAGGTTTTTCTAAGAATGATCAGGCTCGCTTAGCCGCCTTGCTAATTGGCCATACTGGAAAGCTAGGAAAGCTCGCAAACAACGCCGGTTTTTATGATTGGCGCATGCTATTTTGCTTGCGTCTGGCTCAAGTGCTCTGTAGGGGCCGTAGTGATGTGAGCTTGCCAAAAGTGAAGGTATTAGAGCGAGATAGTACATACTTTGTTTCTCTTTCTAAAGAGTGGGCGAGCAAGCATCCTCTGACTGAGTTTAGCTTGCAAAAAGAAGCAGCCGAATGGGAGCGTGTCGGCCGGTCTTATGAGGTTGGGCTTAAATAAAATTCCTCACAGACCTAGGAAGTGTTTGGCATAGCGTGGGTTAATTTCTGACAGACGTAACATGGTCAGTAAATCAGCGGTATTAAAGTCTGGATCCCATGCAGGTGCACTACAAATCTTTGCTCCTAATTTGAGATAGCCCTTAATAAGGGGCGGCGGTTCCACTTCCAGCCCCCCATTGAGTTTTTCTAGGGGTAAGGGAAGTTTTGGAAAGGCGTGGATTTCAATCGGCGCCATTTGATCATTGCGAAGTGAGTTAAATAAACTTGCTGCAAAGTGTCCGCCATCTGCCATGGGAATACTTGCGCAGCCCAACATGATTTCATAGTCATGCTTTTGCATGTACTGCGCTAATCCACTCCATAGGGACATGATGACTGCGCCTGAGCGGTAATCGGCATGCACACAAGATCTGCCTAGTTCGACCATCTTAGGGCGTAAATGATTTAAGCGGGTCAAATCAAATTCGGTATCAGAATACAGGCGACCTATTTCGATGGCCTTATGTGGCGGGAGAACACGATAGGTGCCCACTACTTTGAGGGTTTCATGATCACGAATTAGCAGGTGATCGCAATAGGCGTCGAATTCATCCACATCTAAGCCTTCAGAATTTTGAGCAAGTGTTGCTCCCATTTCATCGGCAAACACCTTATAGCGTAGACGCTGCGCTTCTTTAACTTCACTCTTATTTGAAGCCCAAGTAATTTGAAAGGCAGGTTTTTTAATCTTATGAACTGGCTTTTCAATTACAGGAAATTTTTGAGCCTCCTGAGTTCCTTGAGTCTCAGGAGTCTCGATGGTTGCCTTGGCAAGTATCTGAGTACGAGGCTTGGTAGCAAATTTTTTACCAAAGAGTTTTTTCGCTAATTTTTTGGGGAATAGCTTTTTGAGAGGGCTACCTTTTTTCTTTTTAGGTTTTTTTTCAAGAGATGGGCCAAAGAAATCGAAGGCGCCTAGAGGGTTTGGAATGTCTGACATAGTGATCCTTATGGATTGATCATCAATCGTATTGCGGGTTTATTTCAAGCTGAAAAAGAGGGGAATGCATATCGTGGCCCAGAGAAGCGCCGCGATGATTAAAGCAAGCATGACAGCGGCAGAGCCAAAATCCTTGGCCCGCTTAGAGAGATCATGATGCTCAAAAGAGATTCGATCGATAGCCGCTTCAACACTTGAGTTGAGGAGCTCTACCAGCAAAACCATCAACAAAGCAGAAATAAGTAACACTTTTTCCAGTGGGCTCACGGGTAAGAAAAGGGCAATTGGTGTCAACAAAATCAATAGGGTGAGCTCTTGTCGAAAAGCACTTTCCTCAGTAAAGGCATATACCATTCCGCACCAAGAGTTTTTGGCTGCATGCCAAGCTCTGGTTAATCCTCTGTTACCTTTATGGGGATTTTGATTGATGTTGTATTGTTTCTTGATCAAAAGATAATCCTTTTAAGCGAGGGCAGCGATGTGCACCTCAGGTGATGGAACCGGTTTGAGATGTTGCGCAAACTGTTCAGATGCCGAGCGCCATGAGAATTTTTCTGCATGAGCACGAGCAACTTCTCTTGGGATTTTTAAAGCCTGCATACAGGCTTCTCGTAAATCTTCATTCATAGCGCCTGCGGCAGAGTCTCCCAATACGTCGATTGGGCCGGTGACAGGGTAAGCGGCTACAGGTGTTCCACAAGCCATGGCTTCAAGAATTACGAGGCCAAAGGTATCGGTTTTGCTTGGAAATACAAAGACATCAGCTGCCGCATAGACTTTGGCTAACTCCACTTGTTGTAAAACGCCTAAATAGTTAATGTTGGGGTATTTCTCTTTAATGCCAGCCATGGCGGGCCCATCACCAACTACCCATTTTGAGCCTGGTAGATCAATTTCTAAAAATGCGTTGATATTTTTTTCTACTGCAACCCGGCCTACATAAAGGAAGATAGGGTGCGCAGTATTTAAAGCTTTAGAGTCTTGTATTTTGAATATATTGAGATCTACACCTCTCGACCAAAGAACTACATTGGTAAAGCCATATTTCTCTAAATCTTTTTTTACGACAATCGTTGGGGCCATCACAGCCATAGAGGGACCGTGGAACCAACGCAAAAAGGCATAAGTTAGCCCAAGTGGCATCCCGATTCTGGCTTTGACGTACTCAGGAAAACGCGTATGGTACGCAGTTGAAAACGGCAGTTTATTTTTAACTGCATAAGCTCTAGCGGCAATTCCTAAAGGGCCTTCGGTAGCAATATGCATTGCATCAGGGGCAAATTCTTTAATGCGCTTAGCCACCTGTTTTCCTGGAAATAATGAAAGAGAAATATCAGGATAGGTAGGGCAGGGAATGGTTTTAAATTCTTTTGGTGTAATCATGCTCACTTGATGACCCATTGCAGTGAGTTCTGCACAAGTTTGCTTCAGTGTTCTAACGACACCATTTACTTGAGGTTCCCAAGCGTCAGTGATGATCATAATTTTCATAGTACAGCCTCTTTAATGAGTTGTTCAATAGGGGGTAGTAAAGAAATTTCTGGAGTTTCGACTGGTTCGCCTCTAATTTGTGTCCAGTGAATAATTTTGAGCTCACCTGCATGGGTTTCGACTAGGGCAGTGAGGCTTTCAACCCAATCGCCATCATTGCAATAGAGCAAGCCATCGATTTCACGGATTTCAGCCTTGTGGATATGGCCACACACTACGCCATCGCAACCTCGTAAACGCGCTTCTCTTGCCATGATGTGCTCAAAGTCAGCGATATAGCTAACCGCATTCTTGACTTGATGTTTGAGGTATTGAGAAAGTGACCAGTATTGCAATCCCATCTTTACCCGCAACATATTGAAATATCGATTGATATAGAGAATGAAGGTATAAAGGGTGTCGCCCACATAAGCTAGCCATTTGGCATATTGCATGACGCCATCAAACAGGTCGCCATGAGTTACCCAGAGTTTTTTGCCATCTAAGGTTGTGTGAATGACTTCTTCAACCACTTTAACGTCACCAAATGACATGCCAAAGAATTGTCGGGCACTTTCGTCATGGTTCCCTGGTACATAAATTACTTCCGCGCCTTTACGGGCTTTACGAAGCAGTTTTTGGACTACATCGTTGTGAGATTGCGGCCAATAGAATGAACGTTTGAGTTTCCAGCCATCAATGATGTCGCCAACTAAGTAGAATTTATCTGCTTCGTTATGTTTGAGAAAATCAAGAAGGTAGTTTGCCTGACACCCTGATGTTCCTAGGTGTACGTCTGAAATCCAGATAGCTCTGTAGTGCATCATGAG
>CAIYZI010000089.1 GCA_903930665.1 uncultured beta proteobacterium | reverse complement strand
GGTTGAATAAGGACCCAAGAAACTGCCAACCATCACCATCAACTTGACATCTCCTGCCCCTAGATACGACTTTGCATAAGGAAGAATTAATATGGCACCGCCTAAGCCCATGCCTAAAATTGAGTCCATAAAGGAAATCTGTCCCAGCTTAAAGAGCGCTAAAAATAGGCCATAAGCCAATCCAAGAATCACTAAATAATTGGGTATCAGTTTGGTCAGGCTGTCGACAACCGTCACAACCCCAAGCAAAACAAAAAACGGAATAGATGACAACATCTAGACTCACTTTCCGCTTATTTTCATTGAATAAATCAGCAAAAAAAGCCCTATCGATCTCACAAAACAAAGAGATCAGCCCTCAAAAATACATTTGCAGGTACTACGGTAGTAGCTAATAAATTAGCTACTACCCTGCGTATTTACACTTTTGTAGCGATGTAAGCGAACGTTGCACTCAAAGAAGTGCCCACGGCTGTTACAGCAACAATGATGACAAGTGCGATGAGAGCTGCAATAAGCGCATACTCAATAGCAGTTACACCATCTTCGCGTTTAATCAGCGATGAAAAGAAAGATTTAACGTTATTCATTTTTGTAAGCATTGCTCACTCCTTTTGACTTATTGTTTATTACAAACGACTACTAACTGACTTCATCTTAGCCGATCAATATGACTTTTGACATAGTTAGAGTTTTTATAACACGAGTTTCTTGATCTTGATCAAAGAAAATGGGCTACTAACCCAAAATATCCTCGATAAGGCGCAAAAATGGTCGAGTAAGTAGCGCAACACTCTGGCATTTGAAACACGAGCCCAAAAATTAGGATAAACCCTAATGCGCCCAGACCCGTAAAGCGATTACATATTCTGTTGACCGACACAAAAGCTGTATTGCCTTCTTTTAAGGACATCAACTTAGACCTTGATAAGGTAAGCATGATTAAGACGGTCTGATTGCTTACATAAGCAATCCATCTGCCCCAATCACATCCAATCACAAACATACCTAAAGAAATGACAATACTGATAAAAATCCAGCGAATATATTGGGTTGGTTGATTGACTGAATCGACTGCTGAAATTGAAGACGCCATATACATTAAAACTAAGGCATTACCCACCAGAAAAAATAACCAAATAAAAATCCCCCCGCTACTGAAAACGCCATAGAGGGTGGTTAATTGTTGGTCTAGACCCCATCCAAGTGAGCTAAGCGCCCCAAAGGAAGAGTAAGGTGCGCCTGGAGATAAAAATAAGCGATCTGCAAAGGGCAAGGCGTCCCAAATTTTCTGCCCCGAAAAAATATCACCGTGATAGTAAGAGCACATCAAAAATAAACTGACTATTTCTAACGCAAAAAGAAATAATGCTGGTCGGAGAAAATGGTTGCTGGGATTTTCTTTGGCAAGAATCCACAACAACAACAGCGTTGCTGGAAAACTCATGAAAAAATACGCTTCGTGAATGAATACTAGAAATGGCGCAATCAACAATAACGAACTAAGAAATACCCCAATCCAAAAGGCT
>CAIYZI010000088.1 GCA_903930665.1 uncultured beta proteobacterium | reverse complement strand
TTCTTCTAAAAAGTCCAGGATGTGTTTGAGCTTATACAATCATGCGGCACCGAAATTTGGAAAGTTCCTTAAAAAACCTAGGGCATGGGGGCCACCCTATCTGCCTAAGCCTATTGCTGAATATAACTTGGGCCTAAGTTCGCCTTCTTGAGACTTGCATTACCAAATTAGTGCCGTATCTTAAATTTACGAGTACCGCAACATCATGTCGATCTTGCTGCTCGGATATTTAAGGAAATTGACCATGTATATTCAAAATATTGCATCATATGAGCGGGCTAAAGCAATCTCTGGTTTTTATACCAAACAGAATTTAAAGGAGCGAGGCTGGTTTTACCCCACCATCGATGAAGTGATGCCCTCTTTTGATCAAGCGCTACCCAATCTAATCAAGCCGATATTGGAGCCGATCTACTATTACAGCATGGAGCGCGTCCATCAATTGGAAAAATCAGCATTTTTCATCGATTACCAAAACGCCATTCTCGATAAAGCGGCCCACCATCTGCGTCAATGGGGCGTTGCTCGCCAACCATTTTTAGACCAAGTTCATCAACTGCTTAACCTCAAAATAAAGTACCCCAGCCCTCAAGCACTCAACCGTGATCTTGCGGCTCACTGCAAGATGCGTCTGCCTGAAATAGAACCCAGCAAGATCGCCCAAGATTTGCAGGCAGATTTAACGGTTCAATTTCTCATGGAAGCTTTTGAGCCACAACTTTGGCAACTGGAGTCCTATTTTTTTCACCCTGATTACGCCACCGCCGTGGAAATGGCAGTACACCAATTGCTCAAAGGGATTTATTTGACCTATCCAGCACTGTTGCTTGGCTGCCACAGATTTGCGTTGCGCAATTATTTTAATTTCCAGCCTGCTGAGGGGGTCTTATCTAGAGATATAGCAATCACGGGTATTGTTTAAGGATTTCAATCTCCGCGGCGCCAAACTTTCCAAAATTGGCAATTGGAAAGTTTGGCGCCAAAAAATTAGTTGGGCTAGAATTGAAACTAGCCGCATCTGTGGCATTGAATAGCATTAAAAGTAAAGAAATTTGACGACTCCCTGTCTTCAAATTTTTACAAATATCAAAGCAGAGCCCTGCTCTGTGTATTAACAAGAATCTGCGCCATGCTTGAGCGTCGTTGATTTCCAGTAGCGATCTTTTTTGATCGCTCAAAAACTAGCTTAGCGCTAACTTTTCAAAAATAATCTAACAAATTCAAAAAAAGCGGAGTGCTTTCGCTCGCTCCACCACTAAGTGCCCTTTGGCGCACATTTTTGTCGACTCCATTTTTTGTCTGGGGGTGTCCTCGAAATTGCGTCCGCCATGGGCTGCACTCTTAATTCCAAATATTAAATCAGCCAACAGCAACTGTTTTGGCACGTCCACGCACATCGAGAACGCGTACCAGACATCACCTTTCTTGCTAACAAATAAAAGCTAGGAACCGACGGAGATTCAACATGATTTCACCCTCTGGCAAATGCATTAACGGCAAATGGATTCCAACTAATCCGCCGCAAATCGATCCGCCCCCATCCCCAACCCCAATGGTGGGGAGGGGTTCGTACGCCTCAAAAACAAGAAAACTTGGCACTAAAGAGGCAATTAAAACTGCTTTTGAGGCTGGCAATACAACGATTAACGAAATCAGAGAGGAAATTTTTACTGAAGGCTTTGAGCTTTCAAAGAGCTCTATTAATGCGATCATGCGCGAGCAAAAAATTGGCACTCGCTACAAGAAGCGCGCCAACAAAAACGCATCAACAAACAAAACTTGCAAACCGAAAAAGGAATGCGAGGATAGGAAATGAGTCATTTTTTCCCGCCCGAAAACACACAAAGTCTGGATAAAACAGTCTACCTAGAAGGCATTAGTAGGCTAATTCCCCTTTTAGAGAGTGTGCTTGGATCTCCAAAAGTAAACAACCACTTATTTCTAACGCCTTTGGAAATCATTGAGCTGACCGGCTTGCAACAACCTTGCGCTCAAAAGAAATGGCTAACAGCCAACAAATGGATTTTTCAGGTTGATGCACGGGGTCGACCAAAAGTTGCCCGGACATTTTTTGATAAAAAAATGACTCAACATCCAGCGGAAATTATTGCCAGTCTGGCTGTAACCAAAGACTACGCTGTAAATACTGGCGCGCTCAGGAGGCCGTAATGGGACGCCGCAGACAATCCCGCTTCGACCTGCCACCCCGCCTTTATGAGCATCACGGCTCCTATTGGTTTCGGCCTAGGTTTTCAAAGCCAATCAATCTTGGCAAAGATTTGGCTTTGGCCAAGTTGCGCTGGGCCCAATTAGATACTCCGGCTAATGAAACTGGAAGTGTTGCAGCCTTGCTTGACTGGTACCTCTCCGAAGTTGCCCCCAAAAAAGCAACTCGAACCTATAAGGATAATTTGAAAGAAGCGATCAATTTAAAAGCAGGGCTGGGTCACATCCCCTACCGAGAATTGCGCCCTCATCACATTGCCACCTACCGAGATGCCCGAGCTCTGGATGCGCCCGTGCGCGCCAACAGAGAAAAGGCTTTGCTGTCGCACGTTTTCACCAAAGCCATTGAGCGCGGCTGGGTCGACATCAATCCTTGCGCTGGCGTTAAACGTAATACCGAGAAAAAGCGTGAGCGCTATATCGAGGATTCAGAGTACTGGAAGGTTTTTAACATCGCGGAGAAATCCATTCAACGACTCATGACTTTGATGTACCGAACCGCGCAACGCCCAGAAGATCTACTACAGTGCGGACCTGATAATATCAAATATGTCCGAGAAGGCGAAAATGACATTTCAGTGCTGCGCTTTAAGCAACAAAAAACTGGAGCATCGGTCGACATTAAGTTGCAAGGCGATCTAGAGCTTCTTGTCCAAGACCATCTTGCGCAAGCCAAAGTTCACCCATATTTTGTGCATACGCGCATGGGAGATCGGTATACC
Source organism: uncultured beta proteobacterium (assembly GCA_903930665.1). Classification (GTDB taxonomy): domain Bacteria; phylum Pseudomonadota; class Gammaproteobacteria; order Burkholderiales; family Burkholderiaceae; genus Polynucleobacter. The sequence goes on along the minus strand of CAIYZI010000088.1, from coordinate 1,558 downwards.
TATGATGGGATTACCTCGATGTTCTCGCGCTATGTGATCAAAGCGGGTTTATCCGATTTTGGGATTTATGACCTCAAAGGCAAGGCCGCTACAGATATGTACCGATCAGGGGTGCCGCTTGAGAAAATTCAGCATCTTTTAGGGCATAGCTCAATCACCACTACCGAGCGTTATATCAAAGCACGTCTACCCAGTCTTGTGGAATCAAATAAAGTGGTCTTACGAATTGATCAGCCTAAGGGCACTTAAGTGATTCCAAAAAATGGGGTTGAGGCTTGCGCAAATTACCCACTCAATTTTTATTGAATTTGTATATCTTCAGCACTGGCTACTCAACCATCGAAAAGCGATTGATGGTTATCTTGCAACGATATTGAATCAAAGAAGTAATTTGATCAAGAATTGGATAATCCCAGCCATTAGCTTTGAATTTCTCATGCAGGCCTTGTGCAAGACCGGGCAAAACACCGGCAATCTCCAGCACCCTTCTTTTTAGTTGAGGCGCACCTAACTGGGCTGCTTCAGCCATCTGAGCCCAATGGCGCGCATGCAATTCATCAAAGCGATATTTGTTACCAATCTTCATTGCCATGCTATCACTCAGGTCTAGATAGACCGCAGTTGATAACACATCGTAAAGTGGCGCCAATTGAATTCCGCTTTGACCATACAGCAATGAAAAGTTCTTTGCGTGAGCGTCATTGTTGCCGACCAAGCAATTAAAAATGATGTAATCCAGTAGTCGCAAAAGATTAGGAGCGCTTGGGGTGGTTGCTTTGCGAACCAATGCAAATCCATCGGCGATGCTTGGTCCACCCTCATGCTGATATTTTAGTTCAGGCGATACGCCCAATGCCTGACAGAAGTCTTCTTGATGCAATCGCCTTAACTGCCCATCATCAAGAAAGCGGTCATAGCGCTCTACTAGTAAATAAGTTTTATCTTTTGTTCGGCCAATCTTAGCAGTAGCGGCATCTAGCTTTAACTCTCTAGCTAGAGCAAGGCAAAATGCTTCGTTATAGACACTGCCATCGACGCCTGATATCTCAGGCTTGAGAATATACGAGCTTGGGATGTTGTTCTTTGGCAAACCAATTTCAAAATGATTCAGGCCATCTTTGCCCAGCACCTCTCTAGCAACTACTGGCAACTTCTCTTGAGCTCCAGCAAGTGAAAGTCTTAAACCAGCCTCTCCAGCGAGCAATGGTCGCTTAGACAACTTCTCCAGTACTAAAATCAATTGATCTTCTTCTAGCCACTCTATAGAGTCGCTAGCATGCGCCTCTACCGGAGGTATTTGGCCGGGCTCTAACAAAATCAATGCGCCCGCGCACTCACCCCCAATACCATCCAATAATGCGAAATCATTTTTGCTCGACACTTTTAGGATGCTCGCTACTGCGACTCGTTTATCACCCTCAGGCAATAAGCCAGCAAAAAAAGGTTTCGCACTCTTGTCGTCAAATGACTCACTGCGTAACGGTAAAGATTGAGAGAGTGTCTTAGCGTTTTTTGATCCCAACCACTCAGGCAAATATCGAAAAGATAGATAGCCTTC
>CAIYZI010000087.1 GCA_903930665.1 uncultured beta proteobacterium | reverse complement strand
GGTTAAAAGCAGGGGGAGGGTGATCAGTCCAAAACCCCTGTAAATGGTGTTAATGACTTAAGCCATTTCTTTAAAGAAGGCTTGGTTTGCTGCTTCAGAGATCGCCGCTTGCGCTGCGAGCTCTGCTTGGGCTTTCACGTGCTCATCCACCTTATTGAGCAGTTCTTGGGCAATCTTGCGAATGGCCTGCTCAATCATGGCGCCAGATGAACCCGGGACAACGCTTAATACCTGCGTTTGACCGCTAGCTAGCATCTTTCCAATCAAGAGTGTGTACTCAGCCGAATCTGCTGGGTGCGCTAGGGCGGTCTTGGGCACCAAGGCGAGTGGATGCTGTAACTGATTAACCAGTAATTGCTTAACCTCGGCTACCTTGTTATCGAGTTGACCACGCTTTTGAATGGTCTCATCGGTAATACCTTTGGTACTGGCGACCTCCTCAATCCCACCAACTTTACCAACCCATTCGGCAAAATTACCTACTGAAATCGCTTCTTTAGCCGCTACTCGTAAAGCACGAGAGTAAGAGGAGGCGCGGCGGCGCTCTGCATTAAACACGTACTTGACGATTAGGGTCAGTACAGGCGTGCTGGCTTGAACTTTAATGCCCCGACTTTCCAAAGTGATCTTGATGTTCTCTAAAACAGCCTTTTCAGCAGAGCTCCCTTTAATCTCGTAATACATGCCAAGACACTCCGAGAGAAGGGCGTAAAGACCTTTGTTCGATTTGTCGTAAAAGTCTCGTTGCCAAATCTGGCGACGATTTGCTAAGGCATCTAATTTAACTAAAGTACTAGAGGCGATTTCATGCTTTTGGTTTGCTGTGATTCTCATGGTGTTGCTCCTTCATTTTTAAAAATATTATCAACACGGTTTTAGCGAGAGTGCTGGTGATACGTTTTTGTGTTGACAGAAGCAGTTTAATTTTTTCACTATTTTTCACGCAAATTTGGCTGTTGTTTTATATCCTTGACAGAAAAATCTAAAAAATCAAAGCCCCATGAATACTGGCCTAGAAGGCGATTTTAATTTTCAGAAAAAATCACAAAAAACTCACTTTGAAAAATTATTTGAATTTTGGTTAAGAGAAAAACAAAAACCAGCCCGAAAATGCGGCTGGTTTATAAAAGAAAAATTACTTTGGTAAAGGTGTGCTGACTACTTAAATGTTAGCCAGTAATTTACTAAGCATTAGTAGTTATTTTTTCCCATACGCCGCATCATGATCTGTTTCTATCAATAAGACCCTTAAAAAGTGATCTTCTCTAAAGCCAATCCCGCGAATCGATTTACTTACCCGGAATGAGTAGAGCGCATCAATTCCTTTTGGGGCTGGAACACTATGAATCTTCTCCCATTTCAAGCCTTTGTCGCGATAGATTTGGTTCCACGTTAGCTGAGTGAGCTTTTCAAAAGTAGCAAAAGCCTTTTCTTGCTCTGCTAACTCTAGTTCTTCCCAGTTCGATTGAAAAATAGGGCTATTAAGGTCAAGCTCGACTAATGGCTCAGGCTTTGCGTTTCGAGCCATGTGCTTTAGCCATTTTTAATTTAGAAAGATCACTTGCTTTAGCGGGTGTTTTTTGTGCCCAAGCCAGGGCAGCGCTTAAATCCTTTTTAATGGCAGGCGTATGCATCCACTTTTCATTATCGGGAACAACGGTGGCGGTACGGATCACCCATACGCCTGGTTCAGGGGTTTCAACGAGAACCTGACGGCCCGCATGCTCCTTACCAAGTGAAATTTGTCCACTCGATCCAATGGATTTAATAACTTGATGATCTATAACTACACCCATGGCATTCTCCTTTATTCATGCTGCATTATTGCATGATCGCATGATTTCTGTCAAATGATGCCTTTTAGACAGAAGAAGCTAGATTAGCTCCACGGCCTGCCTCTTTTGCTCATCGTTAACATCGATGTACCTTTGGGTTACGGCAATCGATCTGTGACCGGCAAGAGAGGCTAAGATTCGAACGCCGATGCCTTTATTAGCCAAAGTGGTAATAAAGAATTTTCTTCCCGAGTGACTGCTACCACCGCTAATTCCTACATTTTTGTAGAGTTGATGAAACCAGACGCATAAGCCATTTGGACTAAAACGCAAACGGTGATCGGTATGAAAGAAGGGGATATCGGCGTTTTTAATATGTCTTGTGGTGAGGTAATTGGCCAGCTCCACTTGTAAACGCTGGGATACGAAGACGGTTCTGGGATATTTTCCCTTGGTTTGCGC
>CAIYZI010000086.1 GCA_903930665.1 uncultured beta proteobacterium | reverse complement strand
GGACGACAAAACCATCTCTAATTAAGAAATTAATTGCTTTTATCGAGATTTCGTGTAAATATTGGTTTTATTGAGTTTGCCAAGCTTGAAATCATCTTTCTTAGTATTTAGATAAGCGGATTCTAGATGGCTAGAAAGAAAAACCGAGTAATAGTTTCCTGGAGAAGAAATGTATGACCCCTTCAAAGCCTAAGTTTGATACCACTAAACGATATGTGCGAATCTGTAAAGAACGCCCGGATGGATTCATTGAGTTTGAATTTGCCATTGGTGAGCCCGAACTGTATGTTGAATTATTACTAAGCACCAAGGCCTTTGAAGAGTTCTGTACAAAAAATAACGTCATTTTTCTAGAAACAAATGCAAATACAGGTAGTAATTGGGTTAAGCGCATGACCGATGCTACTCACAAACTATATGGAGATCTTCCATGAGCAACCCCATTATTACCAACGTTAAAGACGGTCTTACATTTAGCCAGCTGCGTGGAGATACTATTCTTCGCGCTGCATTGCGTGCTGGTGTTGGAATGACATACGAGTGCAACTCTGGGGGCTGTGGAGCCTGTAAATTTGAACTCGTCTCAGGCGAAATCCAGACCTTATGGTCTAACGCGCCCGGACTAAGCGATCGAGATCGCAGCCGCGGACGCCACCTAGCTTGCCAATGTATAGCGCTAGATGACATTAGCATTAAGGCTACTATTTCTGATGAATGCACACCTAAGATCTCACCAACAAGACAGCAGGCCACATTCTTGGGATCAGAAGCTATTACTCACGACATAAGTGAGTTTCGCTTTTTGGCAGATGGGCACGCCAACTTCCTGCCCGGACAATTTGCTCTCCTCGATATCCCAGGGATAGAGAGTTCAAGAGCCTATTCGATGGCTAACACTTCAAATAATTCAGGCGAATGGCATTTTCAAATTAGAAAAGTAGCCAATGGTAGCGGCACGAAAATACTATTTGATGAGCTTAAAGAAGGTGCAAAGGTTAATCTTGATGGTCCTTATGGTTTAGCGCACCTTCGCCCAGATGTTGAGCGTGACATTGTTTGTGTAGCAGGCGGCTCTGGATTAGCCCCAATGATTTCAATTGCGCGAGGCGCAGTAGAATCAGGCCTATTGAAAGATAAGAAGTTATTCTTTTTTTATGGCGCAAGAACCCCTAGCGATGTATGCGGCGAAGACATACTAGCTAAGCTTGAGGGGTTTGGGGACAATATCATCTACGTTCCAGTTGTATCGCATATTGAGGAAGGTGTTAAATGGACGGGGCAAAGAGGCTTTGTCCATCAACAGCTTAGCGCGGTATTAAATTCGGCACTAGAGAATTTTGAGTTTTATTTTGCCGGCCCACCACCAATGACCCAAGCCTTGCAAGAGCTCCTCATGATTGACCATAAGGTGCCATTTAATCAAATTCATTTTGATAGATTTTTTTAAGTTTTTGAAGTGCTAAGGTAAGCTCCGGAACTGATTTAATATTCATCTTACTCATGACATTATGGCGATGCACTTTAACAGTGCTTTCGGTCACTCCTAGATCGCTGGCAATGGATTTGTTGAGCTTGCCCTTGACCACTTCAGCCATGATTTGCCTCTCCCTTAGGGTGAGGCTTTCATAGCAAGCACAGAGCTGATCTAAATTACCCTGCTCTGCAAAAGAGATTGCTGATTGCAACAAGGCCTCATCAATAGCTTTTAAAAGATCAATGTCTTTAAAGGGCTTATTAAGGAAATTAACAGCCCCCTTTTTAATTGCCCTTACCACTTGAGGCACTTCGCTACTACCCGACATAAAGATAATGGGAATTCTCTTGCCAAGCTCGCATAGATGATCCTGCAACCCCAAGCCATCCAAACCAGGCATTCGAACATCCAAAATAAGACAAGCAGAAGACTTTAAATTGGCGTTTTCAAGAAAATCTTGAGCTGATGTAAAAAACTCAACAGCAACCCCTTTTCCATCTGAGCGAATAAGACTACTTAAAGACTCGCAAATAGATATATCGTCATCCACGATATAAACCGTAGAAATGTCGGACTTGTTAGGACTCATTAGTGAATTGGGATATTAAATATAAACTCGGCTCCATCGTCTATTTTAGACAGCAATCTTAATCTTCCACCATGATTTTCAACAATGGTCTTGCTGATTGCCAAACCCATTCCCAAGCCTTTGCTTTTCGTTGAAAAAAGCGCTTCAAATATTTTTTCCTGTAAGTCTGGTGAAATACCCGACCCACTATCTTTTACAGAAAAAATAATCCCATCCCGCAAATTTTTAACGATCTCAATGTATAGGGTGCGTTTAATACTTAATTGTTCTCGCATCGCTTCCATGGCGTTGACAATCAGATTAAGTAACACCTGTTGGATCTGGATTGGGTCACCCATGAAAATGGGTAAACCTTCTTCTATATTGACAATAATTTCAGTTTTAGTTTCAAGTATGGTGGCCTTCAAAATCAACAGCAGATCTTCCAGCAGCACCTCAACCTGAATCGGTTCTAACTTCAATGAGCCTGTACTTAAGAAATTTCTGACTCGCTTCACAACATCACTTGCGCGGTCAGCATCTTGACCAATTCTCTTGATTGTGCCAACAACCTCGTCATAATCTGGCGGTTCTCTGGATATCCACCTTAAAGCAGCTTGACTATTGGCAACAATTGCGGCAAGGGGCTGATTCACTTCATGCGCTATTGAGGCCACCAATTCACCCATCATTGAAAAACGAGACACTCTAGCAAGTTCAGTTTGTGAGTTCTTTAATGCTTTCTCAGAAGTAATTTGCGTAGTGATATCTTCAACGATGACTGCCAACTGGGCCTCCTCGCTACCCATGGCCGGAATTAGCGAAACGCTGACATTAGCCCACAAAACCTCACCGTTTCTTTTTTGATAGGATTTTTGTATGTGATAGTTCTCAACCTTACCTTCAAAAACATCATTAATATTATGTTTTGTTTTATTGCGTAGAAATTTCTCAGTAATTTCTATAAATGAAATGCCAATAATCTC
>CAIYZI010000085.1 GCA_903930665.1 uncultured beta proteobacterium | reverse complement strand
TCCAGCCTTTGCTGCAGAATAGTTAGTCTGGCCAAATTGACCGGCCGTACCGCTGATCGAACTGATGCTAATGATTCTGCCAAATCTATTTGTTCTCATGGCCTCGAGCACGGCTCGTGCCATATAAAAACAAGAACTGAGATCTGTTTCTATTACCGCTTTCCAGTCTTCAATTGGCATTTTTAGTAGGGTGTGATCGTGCGTAATCCCGGCGTTATTAACCAATACTTCTATAGCCCCAATTTCATCGGAAATTTTTTTAACTCCCTCTATGCAGGCATTTGGATCGGCAACATCCCATTTGTAAATAGGAATCCCTGTTTCTTCATGAAAAGACCTGGCTGATGCATCATCATGTGCATAGTTGGAAACAACTCTATAACCTTTTGCTTTAAAGGCTTTTGCTGTAACAGAGCCAATTCCGCGTATCCCACCAGTAATAAGCACAATTCTATCCATTTGATTAACCCTCTTTAATGGCCCCATAGTGACCATAGATGATTTGAAAAGAGCGCATAACAACAACTTAAGAAATATTTTGGATCCATAAGTGCCAAAGCTCATATATTTAATGCGCTAATGAACTAGGCACCAAAAATAGTCGCCAGGTATTGTTGGCGACTTTATTAATGATCAGAAGCATTAGCATCAATGTTTTCAGGCTACGCTCTTATTTTGCCTATGGGAAGCGTTCGAGGGATTTTCCCTAGGGCTTCAGATGATTCATACCAATAAATTGATAAACATCAAAAAACGCTAAAAAATAAACCTCTTTCCATAACTTTTGCTTAGCAGGTATAAAAGTCACCTTTAACTTGGTAGCTGCCCAACGCTAGAAAATAACCCTGAGTCCCTAAACGTCCAAATACAGTCATTAAGCCTTAATAAAGTTGCAATAAAATGCACTACCAACATTTAAAGCGTAATTTATGAAAACAGTAAAAATAGTCACCACTCTTTACTTGTTGCTAAGTTGCTTGGTAGGGCATGCAGAGGAAATGGAACAAGCCCAAAATGCACTCCAGGAAATGAATCCTTTGCCCACTATCAGTGATGAATGGCGATACACCGTTGGAGCGTCCATTTGGGCTCCAGCAAGTACTACCAGCTCATTTTTAAGCAATGATATGTTTGTTGGATCTTCTCAATCCTCAGTTACCCAAAACCTTCAAAGCACTGGAAGTTTTGCTATGGTCTCAGGTGAAGCGCATAAAAATAACTGGGGATTAATGGCGGATTTGGTGTATTGGCAAATCAATGATGGAACTCAAAACACCAAATATGTCACCAAGAAAACCTCTTTATTTTCTGGGCAAAGCGCCAACACCACCCAGACAATAATGACTGCAGCCGCCACTTATACTGTTTACAACACACCCTCCTTTTATGTTGATGCTTTAGCGGGGGCTCGTTATGTTTCCTCAACAACATCAGCCACTGTCAATACCGTTTATAAAGTGATCTCTGGTAAAAAAACTAAAACCACCATAAGTAATATCAATGTAAGCAATGTTGATACTGCAACGGATGCTATCTTAGGCATTAAAGGTAGATACCGAATAGCGGATAGCGCTTGGTATATTCCTTTTTACTTCGATGCAGGAAGCGGGGCTGGCTCTGAAAATAATACTTGGCAGGCATTGGCGGGGATAGGTCACGCATTTTCCTGGGGTGATGTCAGCTTGGTATATCGAGCTATGTATTTTGAGTTAGGTGGCTCCGATGGCTTGACCAAATATTCTAATTACGGCCCTCAACTAGGGGCTAGCATTAATTTCTAGCAATCTTTTTGGCTACATGAATTTCTTGCCAGGGACTTTTAAGCCACCAGATCGTTTCGCTAGAGTTTCCTTTTGTGTCAATACATTGCCGACAAAGATCGATATGTTCCTTTGGGAGAGGCTAGCGAGCCCCTGATGGCCAACACAAAAGCACACTCCTCTTACGCCCAAGGCGACTCAAAGACACATTGGGCGTATAGGCTCAAAGCGATGAGATCCTCAAGCTCCAACAAAAATCCCAGATTTATCCCGCATCCACCACAAGTACCCCAATAATCAATCCCACTAGCAAGAGTTAAAACTACAAGCTAGCGCTTCACACCACCGCGTTATGACTGAAGTCGCGATCAGTAGCGTAGCAATGGATAGATTCACGCGCTATCACATGGTATGAGGCTAATAGATTCACAAGCAGATTCAAAAGCAGATTCAAAAGCACATGTAAAAAACACATACTGATGGGGTGGCCTATGCCAATTTCAAATACAGACTTACAAGAATTAGCCAAGGTGTCCTTGGATGAGTATCTGCGCAACTTACCGGTTGACCAAATCGCCGTAGAAAGACCGTTTCTGAAAAAACTCATGGAGGGTCGTAAAAGCCTTCTAGGGGCCAAACAAAACGTTGTAGAAAACATCCGTAAAGAGCACGGTAGTAACTTTAGCTGGGCCTTTGGTGAAGAAACGGTCAAATTTAATAAACGCAATACAACAGAACAAGCCTCATTCCCTTGGCGAAGAGCGGTAGATGGTCTCTATATTGATTATGACCGCCTCTTTAGCAATGGCATCAAAGTCAGAGAAGGTGGAGCGCGGGGCTTTCAGCTGGAATACAACGAGCGTGTACAACTCATTAACTTACTAGATGAGCAGCTAGAAGTCCTGAGGGAGGGCTTTCTGAATAAGCTAGACCTAGAACTCCACCGTGATGGCACCCATGGGGCTGATACTTTAGTAGGCCTAGATAGTTTGGTCAGCCTAGCCCCAGAAGCGGGAACGGTAGGAGGAATAGACCGAGCTAAAGCAAGCTATTGGCGTAACTACGCAAGCAAAGATATCGCCTCGACTACCGCAGGCAACTTAGTGGGTGAGATGGAAACTGCTTGGCGTCAATGCATCAAGCACGGTGGAAGCCCGGATTTCATCATCGCGGGTGGCAAGTTCATTGATACCTACCGCAAGCAAGTCACCGTTACCCATATCGCCGGATCTGGAGAAACCAAATACATTGATGCGGGAGTAGGGGCGGGCGTGAATACGGGCCTGGCCTTTAAAGGCGTAGAGATCATCTGGGATCCTCAGTTTGATGAATTGGATGCGATGGCCAATCGAACCGTGGAATGGAGCAAGCGCTGTTACTTCCTCAATACCCGTTTCATGAAACTACGAGACGATGATCTGGACATCGTTGCCCCAATCCGTCCGCACGATACCTTGGCTATGTACGCCATGGTGAATTTACGCTGCGCCTTATCTATTTCACGCGCTAATGCCCATGCGGTGTTGGCTATTCAATAAGGGGAGAGGGGAATGAATAACAACATTAACACCAATAGCACCATTAACAACAATGCACTTATTCAGAGTGACTTTCAGATTAAAGAAGT
>CAIYZI010000084.1 GCA_903930665.1 uncultured beta proteobacterium | reverse complement strand
CCCAGTCAATAGAGTCCGTACCCCAAAAGCACTGCTGATTCAGAGCTAAAGCCGGTACCCCAAAGGCGCCATGATGTTGGGCTTGTTCAGTATTGGCAATTAACTGCGACTTAACGGCGGGATCTTCCGGTTTTGGGGTGCTAGCTGGTAAACCTAGGTATACGCAAAAATCTGGCCAAGTTAAATTTGGATCTTTGCCTTCGCGCCAAACATAGTCAAATGCTTTTTCAACCATTTGCCAGTCAGCTTTCGCTTGTACCAACAATCGTTGGGCTGCTACGGTCGTAAATGGGTGATGCTCAGGAAACTTAAACGGTATTCCCAGTTTCTCAGCCTGCCAAACGCAGAATTGATAGGTATGAGGACGTTTTGCTGCTACCTCACCAGGCCCGCGATTTTCTGTCGAACGCAGTAGACCACCCAATAAGATTGGAACAGGCTCGATATCTAGGTATGGCTCTAATTTGTGACGCTGTTTTAGATAAAGATAGGAGAAGGGCGAAACAATATCGTAATAAAAAAACGCTGTTTGTTTAGTGCTCATGTTTTTTTGGATTCATCATCAAGTTTGCGTAAAAATGCCATCTTCTCAGAAATCTGGGTTTCTAAACCACGTTGAACAGGTTGATACCAGTTGGGTTCTTTCATGCCCTCTGGAAGGTAACTCTCTCCAGCTGCATAACCATGTGGTTCATCATGCGCGTAACGATATTCTTTGCCATGACCAAGTTCTTTCATGAGTTTGGTTGGGGCATTGCGAAGATGAATCGGTACGGGCTTGCTCTGGTCGGTAGCTACATAAGCGCGAGCGGCATTAAAGGCCTTATAGCTGGCATTACTTTTTGAGGCTACCGCAAGATAGACAAGGGCTTGCCCTAAAGCGAGTTCGCCTTCCGGTGAACCCAATCTTTCATAAGTTTGAGCGGCGTCATTAGCAAGCTGAATAGCTCTTGGATCGGCTAAACCAATGTCTTCCCAAGCCATGCGAATGATGCGTCTTGCTAAATATCTAGCATCAGCACCACCATCAATCATGCGGCAAAACCAATATAGAGCAGCATCTGGATTTGAGCCGCGCACAGATTTATGAAGTGCGGAGATTTGATCGTAAAACTGATCGCCACCTTTATCAAAACGACGTGATTGAGTGGCTATCGCATTTTCAATAAATTGTTGATCAACAATGTTGATGTCTGAACCCGATGCTGATAGGGCATTTCGAATTTGTTCTGTGAGATTGAGCAATCTACGTGCATCACCGTCTGCAAAAGAAATTAAGCTTTCAATAGCGGTATTTTCAAACTCAACACCAGGCATAGCATAGTCATGAGCTCTATCAAATAGAACTCTTAACTCTTGGGCGTTTAAAGATTTCAAAACATAAACTTGCGCCCTGGAAAGCAGGGCAGAGTTCACTTCGAATGAGGGATTTTCTGTCGTTGCGCCAATAAACGTAAACAAACCAGATTCAACATGCGGTAATAAAGCATCTTGTTGGCTTTTATTAAAGCGATGAATCTCATCAACAAACAAAATGGTTTGTTTGCCATATTGAGCCATATTCTGCTGGGCTTGCTCAATAGATTCACGTATTTCTTTAACGCCAGCTAACACTGCTGAGATGGCAATAAATTCACGATCAAAGGCTTTTGCAGATAGTCGAGCCAAAGTGGTTTTACCAACTCCTGGTGGACCCCATAGAATCATGGAATGTGGTTTGCCAGATGAAAAGGCAAGACTTAAAGGTTTTCCACTACCCAGTAAGTGAGCTTGTCCAATAACATCTTCAATAGTCTTTGGCCGTAAAGCCTCTGCTAGTGGAGGTGGTGGAGTGCTATCAAAAAGCTCGCTCATATTTTTTGGATTAGACCTGTACAAACAAGATGACTAGCGCCGCCCAAACTAAACAGAATGCGGAAACATACGTTAAATGTTTTCTCAATTTAATGAATGCAATACGTGCCTCATCATTGGTGAAATAGTATTGATAAGTATCGACATCGATATTGCGTTGTATTAATAATATCGAGGCTAAGATCACCAGGCCGACAGGGATATAAATGTGTAAAGCTACCCAAGCTATTATGGCTGGAGTAACGCCCCATATCCACGCATTTCGTGCTTCCCACTTATCACTTGGCGGATTGTTTCCTAGTGTGTGTAAATTAGCGCCCCAATGGATTGCCCCCATGAAAGCGGTAATGATGGCACCATAGCCCGCCAGTGATTCTGCACTCAGATAATTGATGGGCGTAGGAGCGAGTTGAACCATTAAAGCTAGGCCAATAAATGGAATGAGTCCTGCGTAGGCTAATTTACGTACTAGTGGTGGAAGTGGATTCACGAAATGTATCTGTTGCCTGTTGTAGATTGGTTAAAAGTAATGAATCAATTTTTAATGCACAAATCTTTAATGTATAAATTTTTTAACGCATAAATCTAAAGTAAATAAGCTTATTGATCGTATGTATAAACACCGCGACCAGTTTTACGACCTAAGTAACCTGCAGCAACCATTTCACGGAGTAGTGGACATGGACGATATTTGGAATCGCTGAAATTTTCAAAATAGACTTCCATTACAGCAAGGCAGGTATCTAGACCAATCAAGTCAGCCAAAGCTAAAGGGCCGATAGGCTGGTTGCAACCTAATTTCATGCCGGCATCAATATCTTCAGGGCTGGCTAAGCCTTCTGACAAAACAAAGAATGCTTCATTAATCATTGGTAGCAAAATACGATTAACCACAAAGCCAGGTGAATTCTTAACGGTGATGGGTTCTTTGCCAATACGTTTAGACATCTCAATAATGGCGGCATGTGTCTCATCACTCGTTTGCAATCCTCGAATCACCTCAACCAAAGCCATTAAAGGAGGTGGGTTGAAAAAATGCATGCCAATAAATCTGCTTGGGTTTGAATCTAGCGCTGCTAATTTGGTAATAGAAAGGGATGAAGTATTGGTAGCAATAAGGGTTTCTTTATCTACGATTTCATCGACTTGCTTGAGAATCTTTTCTTTAATGGCTTGATTTTCGGTGGCAGCTTCAATAACAAGTTGAAGGCCTTTGAAATCAGCATATGAGGTGCTACCTTTAATATGATTCAAGGCCGCTGCTTTGGCATCAGGTGTTAATAATTCTTTTTTCACCATACGATCTAAGCTTTTGCTAATTTGGGCAATGCCTCGCTCAACGGCGGCATCATTAATATCAACCATTACGACATCAAGACCAGCAACAGCACAGACTTGTGCAATACCATTACCCATCGTACCAGCGCCAATAATGCCAACCGATTGAATTTTCATCTTATTTCCTTTTTTGGTACTGTCTTGAGCCAAATAATTGTTCTCTAGCCTTGTCGTCATGCAAGGGTTTGCGTAATGCAGTTAATACTTCAACACCGCGTTTGACTGCAGGTCTTTCTCCCACTTTTTCAAACCATTTTTTGAAATGCGGATATTCATTGATATCAATCCCTTGATTCTTCCAATTTCTTGTCCAGGGATAAATCGCAATATCCGCAATCGAATACGATTTTCCAGCTATGTAGGGATTATCTTTCAATTGATTATCCAATACGCCATATAAACGCTTAGCTTCATTGGTGTAGCGATTAATGGCGTAATCTATTTTCTCTGGAGCATAGAGCCGGAAATGG
>CAIYZI010000083.1 GCA_903930665.1 uncultured beta proteobacterium | reverse complement strand
TAAATAGTGCAAATCTGAGAAATCTTTTCAAATACTGGTGATGGTGGCTGGATACCCAAGTAACCCAAAATCACGAAACTCACCACAAATACTCCATAAATATATTTATGGAACTGTGGGCGATAACGAATAGATTTCACTGGTGACTTATCAAGCCATGGCAAGAAGAACATGATCACTACAGAACCGCCCATGATCACAACACCCCAGAATTTGGCATCAAACAAGTAAAAACCGCCGGCCAAAACTAATGCAATCGCAACACAAGCACCTTTGATTTTGATATTTTTTGCAGTGATCATAAACATTCCCAAAATCACTGCCAAGAAAATCCACAAAGGCAACAGGAAGTTCGTTGTAGTTGCACGCAACATTGAGTAGAAAGGCGTGAAATACCAGACTGGTGCAATGTGTGGAGGAGTTTGGAATGGATTTGCTGGTACGAAGTTATTCGCTTCCAGGAAATAACCACCCATCTCCGGGGCAAAGAACACGATTAAGGCAAAAATCATTAAAAACACACCTAAACCGAATACATCATGAACGGTGTAGTAAGGGTGGAATGGAATGCCATCAACTGGGTGACCCTGTGCATCAAGGTTATCTTTGATTTCGATACCGTCTGGGTTATTTGAGCCAACTTCATGCAGAGCAATGATGTGAGCAGCAACTAAGCCGATTAATACCAACGGAATAGCAATAACGTGAAACGCAAAGAAACGGTTGAGGGTGGCATCACCGACAACATAATCACCACGCAACCATAATGACAGATCTGGGCCAATCAAGGGAATGGCGGAGAATAAATTCACGATTACCTGGGCGCCCCAGTAGGACATTTGACCCCATGGGAGCAAGTAACCAAAGAAGGCTTCACCCATCAAGCACAAGAAAATCGCACAACCGAACACCCAGATGAGCTCACGTGGCTTACGATATGAGCCATAGATCAAACCACGGAACATGTGCATATAAACCACTACGAAGAACATGGAAGCGCCAGTAGAGTGAAGGTAACGAATTACCCAACCCCATGGAACTTCACGCATGATGTACTCAACAGAATCAAAAGCCTTAGCAGCGTCAGGCTTGTAGTTCATTACCAAGAAAATGCCGGTAACAATCTGCAAAGCCAACACAACAATCGCTAAAGAGCCAAAAAAGTACCAAAAATTGAGGTTTTTAGGTGCGTAATACTCGGTTAAATGGGCTTTAATCGATGATGTGAGTGGGAAGCGGGAGTCCACCCAAGCCAATACCTTCTGGGCTACAGAAGCGTCTGCCGGGACTTCTTTTTCATGAAATGCCATTTATCTCTCCTTAGGCCTTCTTATCATCACCAACCAGAATCTTGGTATCGCTCAAATACATATGTGGCGGTACTTCAAGGTTATCTGGGGCTGGTTTATTCTTAAATACGCGGCCGGCCATGTCAAAAGTAGAGCCATGGCATGGGCAAAGAAAGCCGCCTGGCCAAGTATTTGGCAAAGAAGGCTGAGGGCCTGCCTCAAACCTAGCGGAGGGTGAACAACCTAAATGCGTACAAATTCCCACGACAACGAGGTACTCAGGCTTAATTGAGCGCCATTGATTTTGAGCATAAGGAGGGGTAAATTGATTGGGGTTCCTTAATGAATCAGGATCAGCCAATTCAGAATCAATTTTGGAGAGTTCTGCAACCTGCTCAGGCGTACGGCGTACAACCCACACAGGCTTGCCGCGCCACTCAACCATCCTCATTTCATCAGGCTTCATACCAGCAATATCGATCTCAACAGCTGCCCCAGCAGCTTTAGCGCGCTCAGATGGCTCGAAACTATCTATAAAAGGATAAAGGGCTGCGGCTGCACCTACGCCTCCAACTGCCGAAGTAGCGATCAACCAATTACGGCGATCCTTGTCCATACAGGGCTTATCACTCATTTACAAAATTCCTCAAAAGAAGCATTTATGTGTGGAAATTGCTTAAAGGTAGGATTTTAAAGTAAAAAGTAGGGTAAGCAAGAAAGTTATGGGGTTAATTTCGGGTTAATCTCTATGTAAATAAAAAGAAAGGTGCTTATGAGCGTTTTAAAAGAGTTTCGGGATTTTGCCGTGAAGGGCAATGTTATCGATTTGGCAGTGGGTGTGATTATTGGCGGCGCTTTTGGAAAAATCGTCGATTCCTTGGTAAATGACATCGTTATGCCAGTAATTTCAACTCTTTTAGGGGGTCATATTGACTTTACCAACCTGTTTATTGTTCTTGGAAAAGTCCCTGAAAACGTCCCATACACCTATGACGCCCTCAAAAAGGCTGGCATACCCATTTTTGCATATGGAAATTTCATCACTATTTCCATTAACTTTATCTTGCTAGCATTTGTTATTTTTCAGATGGTCAAGGTAGTTAATAAGGTAAGAGTGATGGACGCCCCGCCACCTCCGCCTGAGCCAGAAGATACTGTCCTGCTTCGTGAGATTCGCGATAGCCTTAAGAAGTAAAAATTAACCAAAAAATTTCTAAGTGCGCTCAATCCTTTGCAGAAGCAAAGGATGATTCAATTTATGGATAGCTTATGAGCAAAGTCCTTAATACATTTTTATCACCAGAGAAAATTTATTGTTCATTATGATTTTTTTACTCTTGATGAACAAAATAAAGCCTTAATTACAATAGGCTTAAAACAAGGATTTCAGAATTTTTAATGACCACACTTAGCGAGCAACTTAAATTAGCTGGGTACTGGCTAAACTTAGGCAACATTAATTCTGCCAAAGCACTTTTATTAGAAATATTACAAGTTCACCCCCATGACCTGGGGGCCACTGAACTTCTCGCGCATATCTTTACACATCAAGATAATAAGACCGCTGCAATAGAGCTCTTACAAAAAGCTGCGTCTAACCCTAATTGCCCGCCGTCTGTTTTACTAAACCTTGGGGACCTCTACTTGGAATCTGGGCAGCCGCAAAAAGCTATAGGCTTTTA
>CAIYZI010000082.1 GCA_903930665.1 uncultured beta proteobacterium | reverse complement strand
CAGCAACCCTGAAGGTGTTAACTCATACCGATGCTGCTCGACATGCTGTTGCTCCTCAAAACCCTTATACCCATGCAGAAGAATTTTTGGCAGATTTAAAAGTCATTGAAGCTTCTTTAATTTCACAGGGCGCTAAGGCTTTATCGGATCGTCGCTTGCGCGGGTTGATTAGGGCTGTACAAGTATTTGGATTTCATTTGGCTACAGTGGATTTACGCCAAAGTTCAGATATGCACGAGATTGTTCTTGCTGAATTACTAAATGTTGCCTCTATAGAGGCAAATTACTCAAGTCTGTCGGAAGCGCAAAAGCGAGAGCTATTACTTTCATTGCTAAAAGACCCTAGGTCTTTACGAGTTAATGACCACCGGTATTCTGATTTCGCCATTTCAGAAATTGGTATTTTTGAAATGGCCAAGAAATTGCGTCACCGCTTTGGTAAAGAAGCTATTCGCCATTACATTATTAGCCATACAGAAACAGTGAGTGATTTATTAGAAGTGCTCTTGTTGCAAAAAGAGGTGGGGCTAATGCGTGGGGTTCTTGGTAAAAAAGCTACTGCCGATTTGATCGTAGTGCCTTTATTTGAAACCATTGAGGATTTACGCAATGCGGCGCCAATCATGCGCGATTTTTATGGCTTGCCAGGAATTTTGGATTTAGTGAAAAAATCAGGAGCAGAGCAAGACATTATGCTGGGTTACTCTGACTCCAATAAAGACGGCGGTATTGTCACTAGCAATTGGGAGTTGTATTGCGCTGAGATTGCCTTGGTACAAATCTTTGAAGTTTTGGAAAAGAGTGCCGGTGTTAAGTTACGCCTCTTCCACGGCAGGGGAGGTACGGTTGGTCGTGGAGGCGGTCCTAGTTATGACGCGATTTTGGCTCAACCGCCCGGAACAGTTCGAGGGCAGATTCGCTTAACAGAGCAGGGTGAAGTTATTGGATCTAAGTATGCCAACCCTGAAATTGGCAGGCGCAATCTAGAGACCTTAGTTGCCGCGACTTTGGAGGCGACTTTATTAAATCCAACTAAGCCAGCAACAAAAGCATTTCTAGAGGCAGCTGCTAAGCTGTCACAAGCAAGCATGGATGCCTATAGAGGCTTGGTTTATGAAACGCCAGGGTTTGCGGAGTTCTTCTTTGATGCGACCCCAGTGCGTGAAATTGCCAAATTAAATATTGGTTCTCGGCCGGCAAGCAGAAAGGCCAGCCAAAAGATTGAGGACTTACGCGCTATTCCATGGGGCTTTAGTTGGGGTCAGTGCCGTATGACTTTACCGGGCTGGTATGGTTTTGGTTCGGCGGTAGAGTCATTTTTAAGTCAGCCTACAGCTGCGAATAAAAAGGCGGCATTAAGTCTTTTGCAAAAAATGTATAAAGAGTGGCCATTTTTCAGAACCCTTTTATCTAATATGGACATGGCCTTAGCGAAAAGTGATTTAGCCTTAGCTTCGCGTTATAGTGAACTAGTGCCGGACTTGAAATTACGTAAAAAGATTTTTGGTGCCATCGAATCTGAGTGGAATAAGACTGTAAATGCGCTCAATCTGGTGACAGGAGAAAAGGTACGACTGGCTAAGAATCCGGCTTTAGCGAGATCCATTCGAAACCGTTTCCCTTATATAGATCCATTACATCACTTGCAAATCGAGCTAGTTAGGCGATATCGTTCTGGTAAGCATGATGAGCGAGTACAAAGAGGAATTCATATTGCAATTAATGGGATTGCTGCTGGATTACGTAATACAGGTTAAGTACTTCACTTAACTTTAAGCAGGCAAACAAAACCCCCTTGAATTTGACCTCAAGGGGGTTTTGTTTTGTTAAATGATGAACCTACTTACTTACTCATCATTTACTTAATGGCTCATATAAGCTTCTTCGTTATAGGTTGATACCCAGTTTGGTCTAAAAATGAGGAAGATGGCTAATAGCATTCCTGATAATGAGCCCTCCATAAAAGCGATGATGATTAGTCCCAGTATCCAACCTTCCATATCCGTATGCCGAGCTAAGCCCCCAAATAATTGCTGAACAATTAATAAGAAGACTCCTGATAGGATGGTGCTGGTAAAAGCGGCAACGTAGCCGTTCCCAAGAATCAACACGAAAAGGTGTTTTGGGATAAATCTCTGGATTAGCTCAATAACAAAGTAGGCAAAGAAGGTTGGCACTACGCTCACCATGAGATATTGTTGGCTAGCCTCTAGGTAGTTGCCTTGTACTGCATAAATTCCCAAAAAGGCAACGGGGAAAAGAATGGTCAATGCTATTGCTGGGCCAAACATGGCTGTTAACAGCGAAGCTCCGTAAAAGTGAAAAATCAAGCCATAGAACCTACCAGGTTCTTGACCGGGTAATATTGGGGAAATATTCCAAGCAATCGCTAGAAAGACAATTAAGACAATGGCTAATACATTAAGTGGGGGCTTGAGGAAGATTGTGGGTGGGCTTTTGTAGAGCGCCCCGAGAAAGATGGCAATTGCCAGCCCTAACCAGATCATAATTTCCTTCTTAAGAGGTTGATTTTAGGGATGAATTTTTTCAGTCTAATCAATATTCATCAAAAGACTAATCAGCATTTCCACTAGGAGGCAGTTCGCTCTCATTAAATGCTCTGTAAAGACATGCAAAGGTGGTAATCTTAAAATGTAATCAAGGCTTAATTACAAGGAATTTGCATGGACCGCTTTTTAATTTTTCTCTCCGAACTCCCGTATTCTTGGTTGGGCGTTTTGTTCGTTTTATTTGTGATTTTTGAATTCTTATATCGTTTAATACGCAGAATTTTGTACGAATTTAAGTACCTCAGAAAGCGCTATTCAGAAGAGCAAAGAAAGAATATCTCCCTCTACATCATTGGGGTTGGGTTCTTAGTTTCCTTGCCTTTCTATGGCGCCAAGTATCTTCGAATTCTGAATGCTCTCAATGAGCTCATTCGCCTTTAATTTGCCTTTACTTTTGGTGAATCAGTAGGGGAAGGTGGTTGGGGGCGACGCAGCCCCCAAAGATGCACCCATACCAACCTTCGGGTTGGTTTTTTTCACAGTTTTTGATCTACCCTCTGTAAATCCCTTGATAAATCCCTGAAATTAACCCTAAATTTCAAATGATGGGTCTGGTTTGACCTCAGCTTGGGCGATACTGAACAGCTTCAAGCAATGTTTTGGTTTCCCGCTTATTGATCTAATTTATCGATAATAACGATCTATATTAATCATTAGACAGATTAACCTAAAGCTTGAATAAT
>CAIYZI010000081.1 GCA_903930665.1 uncultured beta proteobacterium | reverse complement strand
TTTTCAACACTCTTAAGATCTTTAATGCGTTTTTCAAGCTCATCTACATCTAGACCTGGAAAAGCAGCTCCAAATCCACTGCCAGCCTTGGAGGTATCGGTGGTAAATGGAAATTGTCCAGGCATTTGCCCGGCAGCTCCCTGCCCCCACATGGTTTTAAACATCTCAAGACTTTGATTGAATTCAGGAATGGTTCCAAACATATGGGCTCCGAGTTAGATAAATAGTGGCTTTACCAATAGAATAAGGGATTCTAGAGATTTAACATGGTTAAAAATGCAATCTAATGGTTTATCCCAGCCTTATACGCGTGGTCAGGTACTGCCTGAACTCCTAAAGCAGCGCATCCTTATTTTGGATGGGGCAATGGGCACCATGATTCAGAGATATAAGCTTTCTGAAGCCGATTACCGGGGGCAGCCAGATAACAATCGATTTGATGGCCATCCCAGTGACGTTAAGGGAAACAATGAGCTTTTGGTGCTGACACAGCCACAAATCATTAGCACGATTCACGAGCAGTATTTGGATGCTGGAGCAGACATCATTGAGACCAATACTTTTGGAGCTACCTCAGTGGCCCAAGAGGATTACAAGATGGCAGGTTTAGCCCGCGAGATGAATGAAGTTTCCGCGCGCCTAGCCCGTGAAGCGTGCAAAAAATACAGTACCCCTGATAAGCCCCGTTTTGCCGCGGGCGCGATAGGCCCAACACCGAAGACTGCGAGTATTTCTCCAGAGGTAAATGATCCGGGCGCTCGGAATGTGACGTTCGATGCACTGCGTACTTCCTATCGTGAGCAGATTGAGGGCTTATTTGCAGGTGGCGTAGATTTGTTTTTGGTGGAAACAATTTTTGACACCCTAAATGCCAAGGCGGCCCTCTTTGCTCTGGATGAATTTTTCGAAGAAACGGGCGAGCGTTTGCCAGTAATGATTTCAGGAACGGTTACTGATGCTTCTGGGCGAATTTTATCGGGCCAAACAGTTGAAGCGTTTTGGAATAGCTTGCGTCATATTAAGCCGCTAACGTTTGGATTAAATTGCGCCTTAGGGGCTGCGTTAATGCGTCCGTATATAGCTGAGCTTGCTCGCATTTGTGATGCCGCAGTTTCTTGTTATCCCAATGCGGGTTTACCCAATCCGATGAGTGACACCGGATTTGATGAAACCCCAGAAATTACTTCTAGCTTGGTAGATGGCTTTGCTAAAGACGGTTTAGTCAATTTAGTGGGTGGTTGTTGCGGTACAACTCCTGACCATATTCGCGCAATTGCGAATGCTGTTGCAAAGCGCAAGCCACGTGCTTTTTACCGCGAAGCTTCAGGGGTAATTGCATGAGCAAGACGGGAAATAAAAAAGTGATGCCAGCAATGAAGCTTTCTGGTTTGGAGCCTTTTAATATCACCGCCGATGTTGGCTTTGTAAATATTGGCGAACGTACAAATGTAACGGGCTCAAAAGCATTTTCCCGCATGATTTTGAATAATCAATTTGATGAAGCGCTTGCGGTTGCAAGACAGCAGGTTGAAAATGGCGCGCAGGTTATTGATATCAATATGGATGAAGCAATGTTAGATTCTGAAGCGGCGATGACACGCTTTTTGAATTTAATTGCATCCGAGCCTGATATTGCTCGTGTACCTATCATGGTCGACTCCTCTAAATGGAGTGTGATCGAGGCAGGCTTGAAGTGTATTCAAGGTAAGCCCATTGTGAATTCCATTTCCCTCAAGGAAGGGGAAGAGCCCTTTAGAAAACAAGCACGTTTAATTCGTCGTTATGGCGCTGCAAGTGTGGTTATGGCATTTGATGAGGCTGGTCAAGCTGATACCTTTCAACGGAAGACGGAGATTTGCCAACGTTGCTATGAAATCTTGGTCAATGAAATTGATTTTCCCGCTGAAGATATTATTTTTGACCCAAATATCTTTGCAATTGCAACGGGTATTGAAGAGCACGATAACTATGCAGTAGATTTTATTAATGCTACTCGTTGGATTAAAGAAAATCTTCCCGGCGCAAAAGTTAGTGGTGGTGTTTCTAATGTGAGCTTTTCATTCCGCGGCAATGATCGTGTGCGTGAAGCTATTCATACGGTGTTCTTGTATCACGCAGTTCAGGCTGGCATGGATATGGGCATTGTGAATGCTGGTCAGTTGGGTGTGTATGCCGATTTAGATCCAGAATTACGTGAGCGTGTTGAGGATGTTGTGCTCAATCGCTTTAAGGAAAAAGAAGGAAAAACACCTACAGAGCGACTGCTTGATATTGCTGACCAATTTAAGGGTGGCGGGGCTAAACAAGTTGAAAATTTAGTTTGGCGTGAGGCTCCAGTGCGTGAGCGCTTAACTCATGCTTTGGTGCATGGAATTACTGCTTTCATTGAAGGTGACACTGAGGAGTTACGTGCTGAGATTATGGGTTCTGGTGGCAGGCCTATTGAGGTTATCGAGGGTCCGCTGATGGATGGTATGAATGTTGTTGGCGACTTATTTGGCGCTGGCAAAATGTTCTTACCTCAAGTGGTTAAAAGTGCGCGCGTGATGAAGCAGGCTGTTGCCTTGTTGATTCCTTATATTGAAGAAGAGAAGCGTCAACATATTGCTGCCGGCGGTGAAGCTAAGGCTAAAGGTAAGATTGTCATGGCCACCGTTAAAGGTGATGTACATGACATTGGAAAAAATATTGTCACCGTAGTTTTGCAATGTAACAACTTTGAAGTTGCAAACATGGGTGTGATGGTTCCATGTGCGGAGATTTTGAAAAGAGCCAAAGAAGAAAAGGCGGATATTGTTGGCCTCTCTGGCTTGATTACTCCTTCGCTTGAAGAGATGACGTATGTGGCGCAAGAGATGCAACGTGATGATTACTTCCGAGAGCGTCAAATTCCACTGATGATCGGTGGAGCAACAACATCACGTGTTCATACTGCCGTGAAGATTGCGCCCCATTACGATGGACCGGTAGTTTATGTGCCTGATGCATCGCGTTCTGTGTCTGTTGCCTCTAGTCTGCTTTCTGATGAAAGTGCAAAAAAGTTTATTCAAGATTTGCGCGATGACTACGTGCGCATTCGTGAACAGCATGCCAATAAAAAAGCCCTGCCTACTATTTCATTGCAGGCGGCTCGTAAGAATCGTGAGTTAATTGATTGGTCCGCTTATGTGCCTGAGAAGCCAAAATTCATTGGGCGCCGCTTATTTAAAAACTTTGCCCTGAGTGATATTGCTAAATATATTGACTGGACACCATTCTTTCAAACTTGGGATTTAGCTGGAAAGTTTCCCGCCATCTTGGATGATGAGGTTGTGGGTGTTGAGGCTCGA
The DNA here is from genome assembly GCA_903930665.1 of uncultured beta proteobacterium. Taxonomy (GTDB): domain Bacteria; phylum Pseudomonadota; class Gammaproteobacteria; order Burkholderiales; family Burkholderiaceae; genus Polynucleobacter. Next base: position 1,051 of record CAIYZI010000081.1, on the reverse strand, counting down.
AAGGTGTTTGAAGATGCGAAGGCCTTACTTGATAAATTGATAAAAGGGCAGTGGCTCCAAGCTGATGCGGTTGTTGCTTTTTATCCTGCTAATACTATGGGTGATGACATTGTCTTGTATAGCGATGAATCTCGTGAGCACCCCTTATTCGTTTGGCATAACTTACGTCAACAAGCCGAGCGGCCTGTAGTTGATGGCGTTCGTAGGCCTAACCGTTGTTTGGCGGACTATGTGGCCCCTAAAGATTCTGGCATTGCCGATTATTTAGGTTGCTTTGCGGTGACCACTGGTCATGGTGTTGAAAAGAAGGTGGCTGAGTTTCAGGCCAAGCATGATGACTACAGTGCAATCATGTTGAAAGCTTTGGCTGATCGCTTGGCTGAAGCTTTTGCAGAGCTAATGCACCATCGGGTGCGTACTGATCTCTGGGGTTATGCAACAGATGAGATTCTCAGCTACGACCAAATGGTTAATGAGGAATACCGCGGTATACGTCCAGCGCCGGGATATCCAGCATGTCCAGCTCATGAGGTTAAAGAAGATTTACTTCGAGTGATTGGCTCTGAAGATATTGGTATGACATTGACTGAATCCATGGCTATGAACCCCGCCTCAAGTGTTAGCGGTTTCTACTTGGCGCATCCAGACGCGCGTTATTTCAATGTTGGTAAAGTCTCTGCGGATCAAATAGAGGATTTGGCAAAACGTCGCGGTGATTTAGTTGAGAATATCCGCCGCCAGTTAGCTAGCTCGGTTGATTACTAGCGGGGTCTTAGACGCCCCACATTACAGGCTCGTCTTTTGCTTTGGCTTGTTTCATCAACTCTAAAAATGGGTAAGCCCGTTGCCCCAATCTGTCCGCTAGTTTGGGCTTTTCAGGTTTATCCTCGTTTGCGTCTTTGGCTTGAGATCGCTCTTCAAGATCTTTGAGGATCGCAGTTTCAAGGGTAGTGATGAGCTCTGGCAGTTGTTCTATGGTCAGAATTCCCCTAGATTCTAGAGGGCGACCCAATATATCGAATATTCTCTTGGTCAGATCGGCCAGCATGAT
>CAIYZI010000080.1 GCA_903930665.1 uncultured beta proteobacterium | reverse complement strand
GCTTCGGTTCTTTTTGCCGAGTTTTATATACCAATGTTGGTGAGTCAAGCACGCGAAAAAGATGAACTATTCAATATGTATGGTTGTGTACATAACGGCCTGAATGCAGCCAAAGAGGTCTACGACGTAATCGTTTTTGACACGTCCCCCTCGCTTAATTACCTAACTCAAAATGCAATATTTGCCTCGGATATGATTTTTTCACCCTGCCCTCAAAAATCCCTTGATCTAGCCTCACTTTCTCAATTTTGGTCAATTTTTAGTGAGCTTTCAGCAAGTGCAAAATATCCTGATGGTGAGGATATATCAGCCCCCGCTAGGGCTGCCCGTGATTTCATGCTGACTAAAAAATATGATTTGGTGGAAGTGATTATGTCAATGACGAAATCCGACAAAGACGAGCTCGGGCAAACCGTAAAGGGATGGCTAAAGCAGTCATATAAAGAGCATTTCTGGGACATAGGAATACCCGAGTCAACAATTCCAGAAATCCAATCCGCACAATTAAAAACCGTATTTGATATGACTGGTAAAGAGTGCAATACGCAGGCATATAAGCGTTATAAAGAGCCGTTAGATGCCTTGATTACACACATAAACCATGAATTGCATTTGGCGTGGAAGCGCAATGAATCATCGGTTCCAATTGATCGTCTTGGCCTAATGGGGGTTTAAAAATGGCAAAGTTACCTGATAAATTAAAAGCTGCACAAACTGTTGAAATCAAACAAAGGACTCCAGGCGTTGAGGGCTTAAAGACAGCCCCATCGATGTTCCTTGCTGATCAGAACAGGCTTTATGACGTCGAAAAAAAACTTGAAAAAGCCTTGCAAAAAAAGATACCGATAAAAGACTTGCATGAGGTTGCTGGTCGTAGGAGACGATTATCACAAGAAGCATATGTCGAGCTAAAAACCAATTTAGAAAACAACCCGCTGATAAGCCCAATCACCGTAATATCGAGGAAAGGGGGTGGATATGAGGTTGTCGCTGGCCATAATCGTTTGGCGGCATACAAGGATTTAGGTAGATCGGAAATTGAAGCTATTGTTTTGGATTTTCCTCGTGAAGAAGTAGAGGACCTTGCTTTTTATTCCAACCTCATTAATTCTCAACTAACTGATTTCGAAAAATTTCTAGGATTTAGGTCCATACAAGAGCGTACCGGAATTGAGCAACAAGAGCTTGCAAAACGATCTGGTGTCTCAAAGGGCCAAATATCTAGAGTAATGTCGTTTGGCTCTTTACCAGAGCAAGTTATTGAAATGATTAAAGCTGCACCAGGCTGCCTTGGGGCAACATCTGCCCAAAAACTAAAAGCAGCTGGAAACAATCTTTCAATAGAGCGTTTGATTGAAGCATTGGAAGAGCGAATTGAAAACAAAATAACCGAAGCTCAGGTGATTTCATGGGCGGTCAACCCAATAAAGGTGAGCAAATCAAACCTAAAACCTACTGAGGTTCCGATTATTGCTAAAGGAAATATAGTTGGAAAAATTCTTCGCGCTGATAGAGTCGTTACCATTAGCCTTAATGATCAAGAGAGAGTGGAAGATCTGCTCGGATTTTTGGAAAAATGGGTTGATAAATTGAGATAGGACACACCAGTTTCGAGTCGAAACTGAGACGCCGCAGAATATAACAAAACACCCCATAATGGGGTGTTTTGTTATATTTCGCATGCGAAACCTAAGGCTCCAAAAATTAAGTCAGACGCTTTAATTGTTCTTTTCGACGTTTCTTGTTGCCCTGCGTATAGATCGTTGTGGTGGCAAGACTAGAGTGTCCCAATACCTGCTGGATCACATCCAAATCAACCCCCGCCTCAACAGCATGTCTACCAAAGGTATGGCGCAGGGCATGCGGATGAATCTGTCGCAAACTCGTTTCGGAAAACTCTGGATGGGCTTTTTCAAAGCGCTTAAATAGCTGCTTGATCAGTCTTGCTAAACCACCCGTTGAGTATCCCCCTTGTTTTCTTCGTTTGGTTTCAGCTTCATTGCTAAGCGCAACATAGAATTTGGGGCTAATTAGGTGGGAAGAAGGGGGTAGTGTTTGAAGGCTTTGGCCGCGCTCAAGCAAGTGCTTTTCTAGGCAAGCAATGAATGATTCAGATAGCGGTACATTGCGCTCTTTGCTGCCTTTACCAATAAATGTTGCTTCCCAGCCATTATCAAAAGTAAGATGCTCTTTAGTTAAAAGGCAGACCTCATGTAGACGCAATCCAGCATCACGCATGAGCACAATAGCGGCCAATGCAGTAACCGCAGGCGGATCTGTTTGCTCTTTGGCCCAGGCATAAAAGGCTTTCCAAACAGACAAGGGCAGGGCGGATTCGACTTTAATATGGCTTGTAAATTTGAGCTTGGGAATGGCCGCCATGGGGTTATTTAATAAATAGCGCTGGCTACATAACCAATCAAATAGGCTAGTAACAATAGTCAACGCCTGTTTTTGGGATGGTGCCGAAAGCGGCCCAGAAAAGGGTCTCCAGCACTCTGACAATCGAGACCTTGCAATGGGGGAAATCCACAGCCAATCTCTGTCCGGATCTAAATTGGCTAAAAAAGCCTTATAAGCAGTGCAATCTTCTACAGATAGATCCGACAATGCCTTGCCCTGCTGCGTGACCGCCCAAAGCAACATGCGCTCCGCTTCTTTACGATAGGCACGATAGGTATGTGAACCAGCTTCATAACGGTTTAACCAGCTGTTAATCGCTTGCAAGTCAGTCTCTGCCTCCAGGGCGCATTCATTGCTGGGAGCTCGGTTTCGCCCCCTAATGCCACTTAAGGACTTATCAATAATCTGCATGCGCTCTAGTGGTACTAGCGGACTATCTTTGAAGATGGGAACCATCTGCAGGGATATGTGAGGGCTTACGAGAGTGCTCAGGGTTAGCTTTGGCGGTTCAATATTAGAATCGGTAATGTAGTTGGCAAACTCCATATCAAGGTGCTTGTGGTTTGCCCGTAACCAAGCCAAAAGGATGTGGCCTGCTTTTTTGCCGATTCGTTTTTCAGCTCGCCACCAAGCGAATCCTTTGGCATTGATCCGCTTGGCTAGATCGCCAATGATGAGAATATGGTTCATGGCTAGACGAGCGCTCATGGCTGGAATAAACCAGGCGGCGCAGGTGTGCTCTAACGAGGGTAGGGCAGGGCAAGCGCTTTCTAGGGCGCTAACAGCGTATAAGGCGCTCTTAATGCCTGAATCGGGCTGCACTGGGCCTTTGCGTAGAGCGCTAGCCAGAGCAAGCTCATTATTGGCATGCAGACGAGTAATGGCGCTATCGACAAGGAGCTGCAGTGACTTTTCTGTGATCGGTGTATAGCGCTCACTAATCATGGCCAGCGGCAGGCCTTGAATCCAAGCACGCAGTACGGATAGATCTAGCCTGGTAAAGGTGCGCTGTTGTGGGCTGATAGTTCCAAGCGAGAGTAGGGGGTTCAAACTAAAACTCCTTTAGATACAGATAGTTAGACTCTATTAGGACTCATTTTACCCCTTTTTAAAGTCTAAAACTAGCATCTGATAATAATACTTATCAGTAATACATATTCCATGTATAAATAGTTAAATTTAACAAAAATCCAATAAATCATGTATAGTAGATTCATTGGATTTCGCTTGCGAAACTACTGGAGAAAAAATGGATCACCTAGAAGAGTTGGCTATGGAGTGTGGAGCAGAATCCTGGACTCGTTCGCCAATGAGGGCAATTACTGGAGTTGCTTTTACTGAGAGCGCTCTTCAAACGTTTGCTGAGAAAATTGCCAGTGGAGCCTATGCTTTGGTTAAGGAATCAAACAAGAGACTGGCTAAGATTGAGGCAAAAAAGGAAAGTCAGTTGGACGCCGCCGCCGAATTAAAAGGCGCAACAAAACCAGTAGAGAATTACATCGGCGAAACCGCAGATCTAATCAGTTGGCAACGACACTCTTCGTGGCTTTATTCTATAGATCGCAAGAATGTAAACGCAAAACTAAGCAGTGACACGGCTGATTTGATTGAAAGGCAAACCATGGAAATACGACGATTAAAGCTGCTCTTAAGTAAATCCATTAAGGAGCAGCGAAATGAGGCGAAAAAATGAAAAATATTTTAGCGCTGAGCTGACTTTTGTTGTTTTCTGTAGCGGCATTCGCACAGAATCAAACTTAACAGACCTACATATGACCAATAAATCTAACACGCAATATTCAGTTGCGATTACTTATGCTTACTCTAGCCCAATAGAGCAGCCTAGTTTAGGCAGCAGCCATTACTACTCATCAAATGATTCCCGGATGAACTTGGTTTCTAGCTCTGCAAGAGCCATTAACTTATATGGAAATTGGAGCGGAAGTGGTGGCTATTTGCAGTTCAAAGCTAGTATCTTTGAATCACCACCACCCGATCTTTTTGCAGATGCTGCAGGATACCGCCCAAGGGTATGAGACCCATTTGGGCAAGATGCTGACTTTTTAAAGTTATGCGTAGAGCTTAGTCTTTCAATTGAATATGTTGAAAATGAAACAGATTCTCTTGTAAGGGTTTCACACTCATACCTTAACAATAGAGCAACATACGAAGAGGCATATTCCAATATGCATGAGAAATATATTGCGTTAAAAATGGCCGTTGTTCGTGCAGCAGCGGATATTGGCCGATTTAAAGAAGCCGCGGATGTTAACTCCAAAGGTGCCAGCGGGAACTAATCGACTGCGTTTGCAAAAATATTATGAAATTACACTGGAGCTAAGCATGAATAAATTAATCAAAAAAATCAATCTCATCACAGTACAAGTCGTAGTCCTCGGTTCCATTGAGCATGTTGATGATGTGGAGGCCAATTTCGCGATCCTTTTG
>CAIYZI010000079.1 GCA_903930665.1 uncultured beta proteobacterium | reverse complement strand
GGGGGTATTGTGCCTTGAATGCCTAGCTGTCGGTAGATGGGTATAGTAAATTTAGCCAAATATATTTATTGCGTGATTAGGAAGAAAAAATAGTAATTAATTGTAATTCTTAAACGCTTTTCCCAACTCCGCTTTCACTCGATTCTTAAGGTTTACTGGTCCCAGCACTTCAACCCCCGACCCGTGCTTCAAAATATCCATAATCAGTTCTGGGTCTTGGTTGTAATCAAACTCTAAAAGGTAATAACCTTCTTTATCAAAGCTGCCGACTTGTTGACCGTGCCAATGTTCACCGGCAACCCATCTTGCATGTTCTGGAGTAAAGCGTAACTTGGCTCGTTGCGTAGCCTTGCCTGAGAAAATGCCATAACTCTGGGCAAAGTGTTCCTGGCATTGCTTATCAGATACCTCCTCAGCTTTTTTGTTCGATAGAGTGGTTTTGCGAATGCCATCAACAGCGAAGCTACGTAAGTCATTGCGTAAATGGCAATAGGCATCCAGATACCAGTTCTCACGGTAATAGATTAAACGCTGAGGGGAGATCTCCCGCTCAGTAAGTTCGTCATTGCCTTTGGAGTAATAAGAGATGTCTAAGCGATTGCGTTTGAGTAGGGCAGCGCCAATCTCGGAGAAGTTCTCAATGGAGTTTTTGCGTGAGCCCATGCCCACCACTTTGATGCGCTTACGAAGTTCTTTGGCGGTAGTCTCGCTTTGGCCCAAGATGCCATCGATGATAGCTGTCAGGGGTTCAATGTGAGGTCCGATTAATCCACCTTGATCTAGGGAGGAGAGTAAGTGTTGCATCAGCACTAGGGCTGTCGCCTCTTTTTCGGAGAACCACAGGCCAGGCATTTCAATCTTGTCGATCTGATTGGGGTTCTCAAACTTATATCCGCCCATAAAACGGTCATAAACAATAGAAGCCTTGAGTCGGCTACGCAGATATTCCAAATCCCGCTTGAAGGTAGCCGGAGAGATCTCTAGCTCAGATAGGAAATCCTCCCTAGGTACGCATTGGCGCTGTTGAATCATGTATTTAATTCTGTGCAGGCGTTCCACATCACTCATGACATTCCTTTGGGTTTGGCTAAGCGTTTGTTAATTGACTAGTTAATTTGCTATTTTTATCACTTTAGTGGATTTATAGCTCATTGAATGAGCTAGATGCCACCCAGTTAATGGGGTTTAGTGAGGTATTTTGAGGATTTGGGTAGTTTTGATGCCCAAAAGATCGTTTAAACCATTGATTAGAGCAAGGGGAGAAGGTGGATGAGCCGAACCCCCGGCACTGGCAGAAATTGGGTTTGGCTGCTTCGTTCCCGACCTGACCAGGTTATCCAACCCACCATGCGGGGAGGCCCATCCGCTTTCATTTTAGCTTGTTAGAATGTAATACATGACAGCTTTGGCTTTAGCCCGTTCGTGGCGCCCTAAAACATTCTCCCAATTGGTAGGTCAAGACCACGTAGTTAAGGCCTTAACCCATGCCTTGGATCAAGGCCGCCTGCACCATGCATGGCTTTTTACTGGTACTCGCGGGGTCGGAAAGACCACTATTGCGCGAATTATGGCCAAAGCCCTTAACTGCACTGGGGAGGATGGCAAAGGGCGCATGACTTCTGAGCCTTGCGGCAAATGTCCGGCTTGTATGGAAATTGATGCGGGCCGCTTTGTTGATTACATTGAGATGGATGCCGCGAGTAATCGTGGTGTTGATGAAATGGCGCAACTCCTGGAAAAGGCTGCTTACGCCCCAAGTAATGCCCGTTACAAGGTTTACATGATTGACGAGGTGCACATGCTCACCAATCATGCCTTTAACGCCATGCTCAAAACTCTAGAAGAGCCACCAGAGCACGTCAAATTTATCCTAGCTACAACCGATCCTCAGAAGATCCCGGTTACCATCTTGTCGCGTTGCTTACAGTTCAATCTCAAGCAAATGCCGGTTCCATTGATCGTTGAGCATTTAGAAAAAGTACTTGCCGCTGAAAAAGTCGATTACGAAACCAATGCATTACGTGTGTTGGCAAAAGCGGCGCAAGGTTCGATGCGTGATGCCTTATCTTTAACCGATCAAGCCATCGCATACGCAGCTGGTAAAGTTTCGGAAGAAGCTGTACGTGGCATGCTGGGCACTCTGGATGATGCGTATCTTGTCCGCATCTTGGATTCCTTGATGGATAAAGATGGCGCAACACTGCTTGCGATTGCCAATGAGATGGGCGAGCGCAGCATGTCGTTCTCATTAGCGCTGGCAGATTTATCGAGTCTCTTGCAAAAAATTGCTGCCGCTCAAGTGGTCCCTGAATCTGTTTTAGAAGACTGGCCAGAGGCGGCAGATATTCATCGTTTAGCGGGTGCACTTACTAGAGAAGAAACGCAGCTCTTCTATCAAATTAGCATTACTAGTCGACCCGACTTATCCCTTGCCCCTGATGAGCAAACTGGCTTTGCAATGACGCTTTTACGGATGCTAGCATTCCGTCCAGGTAGCGGTGGATATGGTGGAGGAAGTGATACCGTTGGTACGCCATCAGCCCCACCGCTTGCGAGCGCACGTCCTAGTTCACCAGCTCCTGCTGCTAGGGCGGTTACACCATCATCAGGATCAATACCGGCGGCTAAGTCTCCAGCTTCAGTTGCAACTACAGTTGCTAAATCAATCGCTACCCCAGTCCCCGTACCAGCTACTGCTAGCGTAGGTAATGTAGCGAATCGTCCTGATTGGCATGCATTGATGCGTCAACTACCAGTACGTGGCTTGGTTCAGCAATTAGCTTTTCAAACAGAGTTACAAGATTGGGATGACTCTCCTGTGGGAGTTCGTGCATCTGTTGTTACGCCTATGCCCCAGTTAGCCTCCGAGGCTTCTGTTGGCCGCTTAGCAGAAGCCTTGACTACGCACTTTGGTAAACCAGTAAAAGTGGTGATCGAGAAGGGTGAAGTAGAAGGCAAGACTGTTGCTAAAGTCGATGCACAGATACATCAAGAGAAGCGTCAAAATGCAGAGCAAATGATTGCTGCCGACCCCTTTATTCAGCAGCTTGAAAAAGAGTTTGGCGCCAAAGTGATTAGCGGTTCAGTTAAAGCGCTTTAATGTCTCGGTAACCGGTCAAGTATGAACAATTAGCATTTAGTTAGATATCAAATATTTAAAAGGAAAAGAAGCGATGATGAAAGGTGGACTTGCTGGCTTGATGAAACAAGCTCAGCAGATGCAAGAGAAGATGAAGGTGGCGCAAGAGCAATTGGCGGCCTTAGAAGTTACTGGCCAAGCCGCAGGCGGCCTTATCAAAGTCACCATCTCCGGTAAATACGAAATGAAGCGCGTACAGATTGATTCAGGCGCAATGGATGATCGCGAAATGCTTGAAGATCTCATCGTCACCGCTTATACAGAAGCGTTTAAACAAGTCGAGGCTGCTAGCGCTCAAGTAATGTCAGGTGCAACAGCGGGCATGCCTATGCCTCCTGGATTTAAGTTGCCATTTTGATGATCGCTTTTTAAATGGCGCGCCACGAAGTACCTCAAGATGCGCTCAGTCGTTTAATCGAAGCTTTGCGTGTATTGCCCGGAGTAGGGCCAAAGTCTGCGCAACGCATGGCTTTTTATCTACTGCAGCATGATCGAAATGGCGCTGCTGTGCTGGCCAAATCTTTGGGTGAGGCTGTAGAAACGGTGGGTCATTGCGCTCGCTGCAATACCTTTTCTGAAACCCAAATTTGTGCTACTTGCTTGGATGATCGACGTGATCCATCCTTGCTTTGCATCGTCGAGACTCCGGCTGACCAAGTGATGGTGGAGCAGACTCTCAGTTTTAAAGGCAATTATTTTGTGTTGATGGGTCGCATCTCGCCACTCGATGGCATGGGCCCAAATGAAATTCATTTTGATCGATTGCTCCATCGTATTGAATCCCCCGATACTGGAGTTTCAGTTAGGGAAGTAGTCTTGGCGACTAACTTCACTAGTGAAGGTGAGGCTACCGCCCATTACATTGGCGAAGTCCTTAAGTCTAAGGGCATTAAAGTCACGCGTATTGCACGTGGTATTCCAGTTGGCGGTGAGCTAGAGTATGTCGATGCTGGCACCTTAGCTCGCGCCTTAATGGATCGCAGAGCAGTTGGTTAACCTAATGAAGATTTTTCTTCGCTGTTTTTAGAGCGCCTTCGCCTAGCGCTTAATCTCCATTTGTCATGGTATCGACATAAATTCTAGGTAAATTGCCTCTTTTTGGGGATAATTTGGCCTGCGTAATCCTGAAAGCTTCAGCTTGTAAGGCTTCCCTTTGTTCATCTGAATGTCTTGTCTCACCTGATTTGATCTTGTAGCTTCAAATAGAAATTGTGAATGACCCAGAAGTTTTATCTCACTCTCCTGTCGATGTTGTTTGGCGCTCTTGTAAGTGTGATCACTAGCACATCTGTATTTGCACAGAGGGCAGGATCTGAGGCTGATCAAATTGCCAGTGTTGAGGAGCCTGTGGCAGGGTTTCCCACGGAATTTAATGTTGGTGATTTAACGGCCAATATCCATGGTCAAACAACTTACATTAATCAACGCTATAACCCTTTTAATTCTCCTTATCAGGGGATGAATAGCCTGTCTCCAGATAAGTCCATGAGCTACACATGGTCCGGAACATTATTTTTTGGTTTGCGGGTTGCGCCAAATACTGATGTCTACTTCAATCCAGAGGTAGTTTCAGGAGTGGCTTTTTCTGGGCTCACTGGATTGGGCGGCCCCACCAATGGAGAGGCGACTCGCGCCCAAGGTTCGGCGGCTCATTTTTACTCAGCCCGCGCTTTTGTGCGTCAAACAATCAATCAAGAGGGGAGCAAGGTTGAGCTTGAAAATGATGCTAATCAAATTTCTCAAATAGTCAGTAGCAATCGCTTTGTAATTACCGCAGGGCAATTCTCAACCTTGGATATTTTTGACGATAGTAAATACGCTAAGGATCCCCGTGTGCAATTTATGAACTGGGGAAACATGACTTATTTAGCATATGACTATGCGGCGGACGCACGTGGCTACGGCTGGGGCTTGGCAGGTGAGTGGTATCAAGATAACTGGGTTTATCGTATATCTAGGATGACAACACCAATAACTCCCAATGGTCTGGCAATTGATTGGCATATTTTTAGTGAGTATGGCGATCAAATCGAAGTAGAGCGAGATCATTACATTGGTGATCTGCCGGGAAAAATTAGCATCTTGGGTTACCGTAACAGAATGATCATGGCTCGGTATACCGATGCGACGAATTATGTCATTCAAAACAATGCTCAAGGTACACAAGCAATATTTAATGTGCGCAATAACGAGCAAATTAAAACTGGTATTGGCATTAATGCAGAGCAAGCCCTTACCAAGGATCTGGGTATTTATATGAGAGCCTTTACCTCCGATGGTCATACTGAGACTATGGCTTTTGCTGAGGCAGACAACTCCCTTTCTGTTGGCATGGGGGTAAACGGAGGGCGGTGGGGTAGACCAAAGGATACGATAGGTGTATCTGCAATGCTCAATGGAATTTCGGCTGATCGTCGTGCTTATTTGCTAGCAGGTGGCATTTCTAACTTTATTGGGGATTATGCGAGTCCTACTCAAACCTTAACTTATAAGCCAGAGCAAATTAGCGAGCTGTATTACAACGCTCTTGTGGTGACCAATATTTTATTGGGTGTGAATTACCAGCATATTAATAACCCCGCCTACAACGCTGCTCGTGGGCCGGTAAATGTTTTTTCGTTTAGGGTTCATGCGGAATTTTGAGCGCTGTCATTATTTTTGTGATTGTTGATGAGGTTTATTGGTTGACAGGTGATGGTTTGCCCTTGAGAATAGGCCAACCTTATAAATGCACTAATTTTGTGCGTAAATTAGATAGAGACAAAAATACGATAATTGCTTGTATTTAGCGCATTTAATAGTGTCCGGCACCTATAAAATCGATGGTTATTTAATGTTGTAGGTCAATCGCGTTTATTGGACCTTAAAAGTTGTGATGAGAAGATGAATTTATTCAAAATACCAAATTCGATAGCAGGGTTTTTAAAGCGCTTTTATCAAAAGCATTTGCAAAAACATATTGAACCTTTTTATACAAAACACTTGCAAAAGCGGGTAGATTACTTTTATCTCAACCACCTCAAATACAACAAATATTTTGAAGAGTTTGTTTTTTTAATTAAAGCTACGCCAAGAATAATTCAGCAGAGTTACGAGAAAGTTTCCGCCTATTACTGCAGCAAAACAACTGGTAAGCAACGTAAGTGGATCCTGATTTTGATTGCCATTTGGGTAATCGTCAAAATTACTTTTGCCACATACGATTATTGGTATGAGGTAAGCCAGCCTAAAACCGAATTAGGCCCCAATAATTCCCTCATCATCACCCCCTCACAAATTAAGCAGGTCAAGCCTGGTCCTGTAATTGAGCGAGACTTCTCTCAAGATAGTTCTGCTGTTGGTATTGTTGACTTCAATCAAGATCAAACTGTGCAAGTCTTTGGCCCATATCAAGGTCGAATTGGCAAGGTATTGGTCGCTGCTGGCGATGATGTCAAAGCAGGCCAACCTCTTTATACAATTCTTAGCCCCGATTTGGCTCAAGCAGCGTCGACATTGGTGTCGACTGCAGGTATTTTAAAAATGAGTAATGAGACTTTGAGGCGCGGAAAAAGTCTTTATGAGACCCGTGCCATTTCATTAAAAGAGCTCGAACAAAATATTTCAGATCAACAAACCGCAGATGCTAGTTATCAGGCTGCATTGAAGACTATGGGTTTATTCGGCCTTACTGATGCTCAAATCAAGCAAATTCTTTCTGGTCGAAAGATTGATACCGAGACCGTTGTCGTTAGTCCAGTAACGGGCAAAGTAGTTTCTCGTGTTGCCGCTCCTGGCCAGTTAGTCCAGCCAGGCACAGCTCCTGCGCCTATTACTGTTTCAGATACGACCAAGCTGTGGATGGTGGCAAGTGTTCCAGAGGGCGAGATAGCGCGTTACCGTGTAGGCCAAACTTTGTTTGTACGGGTTCAGGCCTATCCAGATAAAACTTACTCTGGAAAAGTTTTTTTTATGAGCGAATCATCTGATCCTGTAACGCATCGTATTCAGCTGCGCGCAAATTTAATCGATGATGCGCATGAATTGCGTCCACAAATGATTGCCGACTTCAACGTGGTTTTGGGTGATCCGATTCTTTCCCCCGCAGTTCCAGCCAAGGCTCTAGCAAGAGAAGCTGATGGTACGTTCACGGTATGGGTGACTGAGTCAGATAAGTCCACTAAATACATCAAGCAAACAGTAAAAGTCGGCTTGATGCAGGCGGATTATGTCCAAATTCTCGATGGAATAAAGCCTGGAGATATTGTGGCTCAATCGAACGCGCTGTTCTTGAGCAATCTTTTTATTAATTTGCATTAATCCCAGTACTCCATTGCCCTAGGCCTCATGTTTAAATCGATTCTCACATTCGTCCTAACCAGAAGACCGCTGGTCTTGATGGGTCTGGCCGCCTTCTTGGTGGCTGGCGTAATGGCGTTTATGAAGCTGAACGTCGAAGCCTATCCCAATCCTGCCCCAGTTATTTTAGAAATTACAGCTCAGTCCGCTGGATTATCTGCTGAGGAAATGGAGCGTTACTACACTCGGCCAATGGAAGTTGGTTTGGCGACTACTCCTGGAGTCGATACCATTCGCTCCACTTCGTTCTACGGCCTCTCTTTTGTTCGCGTTACTTTTAAGTATGGTGTTGATTATTACTTTGCCTTAACGCAGATTGCGAACAATTTATCCCAGAATGTGAACTTGCCAAATGGTGTTCAGGCGCAGATTCAAGCATCAAGTCTTGTCGGTGAGATCTTTCGCTACCAAGTTACCGGGCCTCCTGGTTATAGCCTGACGGATTTACGAACCATTCAAGATTGGGTTGTTACCAGAAGGATGTTGACGGTTCCGGGCGTGGTCATGGATGTTACTTGGGGTGGTACGACTAAGGAATATCACGTTGAAGCGGACCCCAAAAAACTTGAGGGCTATGGAATTAGTTTGCAGCAGCTCTTAACGGCTGTGGGCAATGCCAATTCAAACGTGGGTGGCCGAACAGTTAGCGTTGGCGATCAATCGGTTAATGTTCGTGGCTTGGGTATGGTCGGCAGCCTAGATGACATTCGTAAGATTGTGATTACGCAACAAGGTTCGCTCCCCATTTCTGTCAAAGATGTCGCGACTGTCTCTGAGGGATTTGTACCTCGCTTAGGTGAGGCAGGCAAAGATTATGTGAATGATGTCGTCACAGGAATTGTGGTGATGAATCGAACGCTCCATACTAATGAAGTGGTGGAACGCGTTGAGGCCGCAATCAAGAAAATCAACATTGATGGAACCTTACCTCCAGGGGTAAAAGTGGTTCCTTATTATGATCGCTCGATTCTGGTTAATGTCACCACCCATACTGTTTTACACAACTTGATTTTTGGATGCTTACTAGTCTTTTTTATTCAGTGGATATTTTTGGGCGATCTAAGAAGTGCAGTGATTGTGAGCTTAAATATTCCAATTGCTTTATTTTTTAGCATCATCATTCTGGTCATGACAGGGGAGTCAGCTAATTTGCTCTCATTAGGGGCGGTGGATTTCGGGATCATCATCGATTCTGCGGTGATTTTGGTTGAGAATATTTTTCGGAACTTCCAACAGTCTCCGACGGATCGTATTAAGACATTGCGTCAGTTGGCTCTGGGGCCTCATGCTGATGTTACCGATCCCGCTGATGGCTGGACTAATCGTTTACGAATGATTTATTTGAGCGCGGTTCAGGTTGATACTTCGATCATCTTTTCAACAGCCATTACGATCGCTGCTTTTATCCCCCTATTTACTATGCAGGGCGTGGAAGGGCAGATCTTTAGTCCAATGGCGCGCACCTATGGATATGCTTTGGCTGGTGCGCTTCTTGCCACCTTTACGGTTACTCCGGTAGTTGCCAGCTTTTTGCTTCCTAGAAAAGTCGAAGAGACAGAGACCAAGATTGTTAAAGCTATTCGTGAGTTCTATAGTCCTAAATTGAAATGGGTAATGACCAATACCCATCGCGTAATTGTCATCGGCTGCATTTTTTTGGTTTTGGGTTTATTGATGGTGACACGCTTGGGAAGCGAGTTTCTTCCAGCTCTAGAAGAGGGCAATTTATGGATTAGAGCCTCAATGCCGCCGACGATTTCTCTCGAGGCCGGCTCACCTTATGCTAATCGTATGCGTGAGATTATTAAGAGTCACCCTGAAGTCATTACAGTTGTCTCTCAACACGGCCGTCCAGATGATGGCAGTGATGCTTCTGGATTTAATAACGTAGAATTATTTGCACCGCTCAAGCCTTTTGATGAGTGGGAGAATGGCATGACCAAGGAAAAATTGGTAGCCGATCTCCAAGAGCAATTTGAAGAAGAGTTTCCTGGTGTTACGTTTAATTTCTCACAATACATTCAAGATAACGTACAAGAAGGTTTATCCGGGGTAAAGGGTGCTAACTCTGTCAAGATTATCGGACCTGATTTGGTCACTCTGGAGGTTTTAGCAAATCAAGTTAAGGCAGAGATGTCCAAGGTAAAAGGCGTTGCTGACTTGGGCATCTTTTACATCATGGGACAGCCTAATCTCAATATTCACATCGATCGTGAAAAGATTGCGCGATATGGCCTCAATACTGGGGATGTCAACACTGCTATACAGACGGCAATGGGTGGCTCAGTTGCAACAATGGTGCAAGAGGGTGAAAAGCAGTTTGGTTTATCCGTGCGCTTTATTAATAACGAGCGCAATAGCATTGAAAAAGTTAAGAATTTACGCATTGGCTTTACGACAAGTAATGGTGGTAATGGTTATATCCCTTTAAAAGATATTGCCAATATCACTCTAGATACTGGGGCTACTTATATTTATCGCGATAGTAATGAACGTTATATCCCAATTAAATTCAGTGCAAGAGATCGCGACTTGGGAAGTACTGTTCAAGAGATTCAGTCCCGCATCTCTAAAAATGTCGTGTTGCCTGAAGGCTACCGTATTACTTACGCGGGAGAATTTGAGGAGCTAGAGGCTGCTAAATCTCGCTTGTTGCTCATTTTGCCGATCGCAATCGCAATGATCTTTGGTCTTTTATATGCGCTATTTAATAGCCTCACTTATTGTCTATTAACTGTGGCTGGTGTTCCATTTGCAGTTTTGGGTGGTATTTTTGCGCTTTATATTAGCGGCCAGACTATGAGTGTCTCTGCGATCATTGGCTTTATTTCCTTGCTGGGTGTTTCAGTAATGAACGGCATTTTAATTTTAAGTTATTACAAAGAGCTTGTCGCCTCAGGCAAGTCGGTTCGTGAGGCAATTTTTGATTCTCATGAGCACCGGATGAGACCTTTATTAATGACAGCTTTATCAGCATGCATCGGTTTATTGCCTGCGGCACTTTCTCATGGCATTGGCAGTCAAGTTCAAAGACCTTTAGCCACTGTTGTTGTCGGAGGCATGATTGTTGGCCCTATCTTCTTGCTCTTAGTAGTGCCGGCCTTATTGCTTGAAGTTCTACGGCGCGAAAAGCCGAAGAAGTCGCGCAGAGTCCGTGTTGATGATGATTTATAGAGTAATCATGAAGAAAAAATTTCCATTACAAACTCCTCAACTGCGCATCGCACTGATCGCTCTTCTATGTGCGGGTTTAATGTCTTGTGCAGTCGGTCCGGACTTCAAAAAGCCTGATGCCCCAAAAACTAACTCTTTTACTCGTGAGCCTGAAGCGCTTGAAGCGGCGGAAATTAATCCTATCGAAGCTGATTGGTGGAAAGCCTATGGCTCATCGCAGTTAAATGCATTGGTAGAGCTTGCGTTAAAAAATAATCCGAATGTTGATGTTGCTATCGCTAACCTGAAGATTGCTCAGCAAAATGTCATTGCTCAGCAAGGCTTTTTCTTCCCGCAGGTGGGTGCTGGGTATTCCGCATTAAGACAAAATTCAGGCGCAACTTTGGCGCCCCTAGTTAATGGCAATACTTCTGTCTATGGCTTGCAGACAGCGCAGTTGAGTGTTGGCTTTACTCCTGATATTTTTGGCGGTAATCGTCGTCAAGTAGAGTCACTTAAATCAATTGCAAATGCTCAGGAATATCAATTGGCTGCTTTGCAAATTACGCTCGCCACCAATGTCATCGCAGCCGCCGTCCAAGAGGCTGTGTTACGAGAGCAATTGGGCATGGCTAAAGAGGCTGTTGAGAGTGCGCGCTTGCAGTTAGAACACTCCAAAAAAATGGCGGATTTAGGTTATATCAGTGGCGTAGATTTAGCCAACCAAGAGGCTGTCTTTGCTCAAGCAGCTGGCATGGTTCCCGTTATTAAGAAAATGCGTGAACAAGCATTAGATTTGTTAGCTGTTCTTTGTGGGCAATTGCCAACCCAATCACTGCTCTTGCCAAATTTAGACTCTATTCATATCCCAGCAAAATTGCCAAATGCTTTGCCTTCTACTTTGGTAGAGCAGCGTCCCGATGTCAGAATTGCTCAAGAGATGGTACGCGCTAGCAATGCGCAAATTGGTGTTGCGATTGCGAATATGATTCCCCAATTCTCCATTACTGGAGTGATCGGTGGAGCCGCATCCTCATTTACCGATTTGCTTAATGGTGCAAATAATATTTGGGGGATTGCTGGCGGTATTGGGCAGCCCTTATTTGCTGGTGGCACTTTGTCTGCTCGAAAAACTGCTGCAGAGGCCGGTCTTGAGGCGTCATTGGCGCAATATCGCTCAACTGTTCTGACTGCATTCCAAAATGTGGCAGATACGCTTTATGCGATTGATAATGATGGAAAGCTTTATCAGTTGGCACGCGATGGCGAGATAGCCAATCAAAAGGTTTATACAAAAACGCTTGCTCAGTTCGACAAAGGTTATTCATCTGAACCTGGATTATTGGCTGCTAAACAGCAGTATTTACAGGCAAAAATGAATGCTATTCAAGCTTATTCCGTGTATTTAGGGGATACGGCTGCGTTATACCAATCCTTGGGTGGTGGATGGACTGCCGCCAAGACAAATTTGCCTCAATCAGCTCAATAATGCAGTTTCTGGATTTGTGGTTTGTATTCGTTAGCAATGCATAATTAAGCTATGCACATACTTATATCCAACGATGATGGCTATTTAGCCCCAGGGTTATTGGCATTATTTAATGCGCTTAGCCCTTTAGCTCGAATTACCGTGATTGCTCCTGAGCAAAATCATAGTGGCGCCTCAAATTCTTTGACACTTTCTAGACCGCTTTCGATTCATCGGGTTGCTGGTGGAGAGCGTGATGGTTTTTTCTTTATCAACGGCACCCCAACCGATTGTGTTCATATTGCGATGACGGGTTTTCTAGAAGAGAAGCCAGATTTAGTGGTCTCTGGTATTAACCAGGGTGAGAACATGGGTGAAGATGTCCTGTACTCTGGCACGGTCGCCGCGGCAGTAGAGGGTGTGATGTTTGGAGTTCCTGGCATTGCTTTCTCGCAAATCGATCGCGGTTGGAATCGTATTGAGGATGCTGCTAAAGCCGCACACGATGTGGTTGCGCAAATGCTGGTTTCTAAATTGGCTCATACCGATGGCACGGCAACCTTACTCAATGTAAATATTCCCAATCGTCCTTATGCTGACTTGTATCGCTGGAGGGTAACTCGTTTAGGCAACCGTCATCATTCACAAGCTGTGGTGGTGCAGGATAGCCCTCGTGGTGAAAAG
The DNA here is from genome assembly GCA_903930665.1 of uncultured beta proteobacterium. GTDB lineage: Bacteria > Pseudomonadota > Gammaproteobacteria > Burkholderiales > Burkholderiaceae > Polynucleobacter. The sequence goes on along the minus strand of CAIYZI010000079.1, from coordinate 1,425 downwards.
ATCTACTGGATTGGTGCTGCTGGAGATGTAAAAGACAATTCTGATGGAACGGATTTTCATGCCATTGATGATGGCTGCGTTTCTATTACGCCCATGCAATTGGACTTGACGCATCATGCGCGATTGGCCGCAATGCGCGCTAATGGTTGGGAGCGCGGTTGAGGCCGGTAGCTGAGAGATTCGCCGGTCATCGGCAAGCTTTAGCGGCAAAAGTACTCGCTGCCGGAGTAAAGCATCATAAAACTTTAGAAGCGATTGCTACTGTTCCTCGCCATGCATTTATGGATGCCGGAATGCATCCTCAAGCATACGAAGATACTGCCTTACCGATTGGTCATCAGCAAACTATTTCAAAGCCGTCCGTTGTGGCTCGTATGATTGAAATATTGCATAAACCACGTCATAAACTCGGCAAGGTCTTAGAGATTGGTACGGGTTGCGGTTATCAGGCAGCGGTTCTCAGTTTGCTTGCAGAAGAGGTTTACTCTATTGAGCGAATTCGGCCATTGCATGATATGGCTAGGGCAAAGTTAAGACCTTTCCGAATTAATAATTTGCGTCTTATCTATGGGGATGGCATTCTGGGGCTCCCTCAGGCCGCTCCATTTGATGGAATTATCTTAGCTGCCGCTGGCTTAGGGATTCCGGATGCCTTGTTGGATCAATTGGCCATAGGTGGTCGATTGGTAGCCCCAGTGGTTAAAAATGAAAAAGAGCAGCAATTGGTGATGGTTGAGCGCATGAGCTCCCAGCGCTATCAAAGAACTGTATTGGACGAGGTCTTTTTTGTCCCCTTACAATCAGGGGTAGTATGAAACACATGACCTTTTCAGCCCCTAAGACCTCTTTAATAGCGCTCGTTGCTGTTGCAATGATGCTTACCGTGGGTTGCTCAACACCACGCACTAAGCCAGCGAATGTCATTGATAGAACCAATGGATCTAGCGAACCAGCGCCTCCTGGGTACTACCGCGTCAAGCGGGGTGATACCTTGGCAAGAATCGCTTTGGATCATGGACAGTCGGCACGTGATGTGATTGCATGGAACAACTTATCCAACCCCAATCAAATTGAAATTGGTGACCTGATTTTGGTGAAACCACCAATAGGCGCTAAACCAGTTGCTAAGCCCATTAACAAGCCTGTAATAACCAGTACAAGCACAGCCGCTAGTTCGACTGACACTGTAAAAGCTCAGTCCCCAAAGGTTAAGGATATAGCCAAAACTGATGCATTGGCTGCGGTACCAGCTCCCAATTCGACAACAGAAATGGTTGCAGAACCGGGAATTCGTTTATCCGCTCCAGCCAAAGGTAAGGTAACGGGAGAGTTCAGTGAGACCAATAGAGGAATTGATATCGCTGGAAAAATTGGTGACCCCGTATTGGCGGCTTCTGATGGCAAGGTGGTTTATGCGGGTAACAG
>CAIYZI010000078.1 GCA_903930665.1 uncultured beta proteobacterium | reverse complement strand
GAATCGCTTGTATTTTTTGAGGTATAGAGGATTTCTACTTTAAATTTTTCATTGGACAGTTGTTGTAATTGCCATGGAGCCTGTTGATCTGCCTGTGCTTCCAACCGTGGCAATCTGTTGAGATAGTTTCACCCCCCTTTTTTTGCTAAAAGCATTTGAGCATGACTGTAACGTGTTGTGTAACCCTGTCCATGATCGATTTCAACCAAGTGTCCATAGCCCGGGGCAATACCTGCGTATGTCACTTTGCCCTCACCAGTAAAGGGGCTATTTCGAAGTCCAAAGGGGCTTGAGGCGGCTGATTTTTGAGTGAGCGGATAGGCGCCTAATTGAGTTGACGTTTGAGCAAAAGTATTCGGCGTCCACTGGATCATGTAGGCTAGCAGTAAAAGCAGGCGACAAAAAATACTTTTGGGTAATCTGCCTTGGTTCATGTGTAATAAATGTAAATGAGTCTTAGTGGACGAAATTAAGTGGTGATATGGGGGTGAAATTCAAAATTCCCAAATTTTTACCAACATCTCATTTTATGAAAAATGGGGGGGATTACCGGGTAAGCTGATCCAATGTTATTGGAAAATTAATAATTTTATAACTAATATATGAGTATATATTTTAAAAAAGTAGGTGAACAACTGTTTAGAGTCACCTGTATGGTTTTGTTAGTGATGGGCTTAAGTGCTTGTCTTTATGAAATGCGCCAGAAGGCATCGATCCCCTATCAAGTCATTGCCATTACCGGTTCGCCTTCACGCCAATTGCTTGGACAGCTTCAGGTGGACTTTTTAACTTACCTAGATGTGAATGTCGCTGTTCATCCTGTAGATGCCGACCTTCTTGTAGAAATCTTACAAGATGCACCTAATAGTCAAATCGCTTCGTCTACAAGCTCAGGACAAATTTCAGGATACGATTTGAATGATGTTGTCGTTTTTAGAGCTTTTGATCAAGCCGGTCATGAAGTGATTTCTCCAACCGAAATTTACGGCGTCAGAGATATAAACTTTTCCCCTCATACGGTGTTGTCAGCCGATATTCAGGAGAGGCAAATGATTGAGGATATTCGCAAAGAACTAGCAATGCAGATCACACTGCATTTAATGGCCTTAGGCTCTCGTACAAGTCACATTCAACAATAAGGCAAGAGCGATTAAGTTTTTGAATTAATACCTAGATTACCAAATTGCTCAAATGCTCAATTGCCTATTGATAGCACAACAAAATTATTTTAGAGTTGCTTGAAAAAATCTTTATGAGATATGATCAAAAGAAATTCATTGAGCATTGAGATAAATTGGCACTTCATCACCTTAGAGTCGTGATTTTTGGTAGCTGGGCAACAGACTGGATGCAAGCTCTTGATCCCAGCTCTGATCTCTGGGAAAACCATCCGCTTGTTAAAGAGGTGCTCGTCATTCCAAATGAACATCTTCCGTCAATCCCGCCTGCTATTCATCCAAACCTGCGCACGGTTATTTTGCCATTGATGGAATGGCATATTTGCATGTGCCCCAAAAATGATGCAGCCTTAGTTGCTCCAGAAGCTACGATTAGAACCTTTTTTAATAAGGCTCGGTTTCATCAATACATGTATCAATTGGGTTTGTCGCACTTAGTCCCCAAGTGTTACAAAAGTCTGCAGGAAATTACCTACCCAATGATCTTAAAGCGGGTGAATTTAAATGCGGGGCTAGGGATTGCCTTGATTCAATCTGCATCAGAGCTCGCTGCTATTTCACAGCAAGAGGTGTGGCTGCACCAAACTGTACTTTTACAAGAATATATTCCTGGTGATCGGGATTATGTGTCCCATCTCATTTGCAAGAATGGAGAGATTCTCTGGCATTCATCGCTTGAATATACTTTGATGGATTCTCAGGCAATTCGTGGCCCGCATAATCTTAAGACAATGAGAAGAGCGGTGCTGAGCGAGGATATCTTGCTTCAATTTAAATATTGTCTAGAGCCTTTAAAATTTAGCGGCCCCTGTAATATTGATTTAAAGATCTCCCCTCAAGGGCAATTAAAAATCTTAGAGATTAATCCAAGGTTAGGGGGATCTTTGATGTACCCAGAAAATAGAGATTTATTGAAGGAGGCCATCAATCATCTTTTAAAGGCTGCAATAGATCAACACTCTAACTGGACTGCATAGCGCCATGAAGAATGCAAAATTTTTTATGCACTGGATTAAGTCTTAGAGGCCTTCTGCCCTTCATTGGCCTTTTAACCTTGGTGGGTGATTCCTACTTTAAATTCGAGCTAAGATTTTTTCAATAGATTGCTCAATAGAAAGTTCAGCAGTGTTCAAAATGATTTCCGGGCGTACAGGCGGCTCATAGTGACTTCCTACTCCCGATAAATTTTTTAATGTACCGGCGTTGGCTTGCTTGTAAAGACCCTTGGTATCTCGTTTGGTGCAATCTTCTAGTGAAGTGTTGAGATAGATTTCAACAAAGCGCCCATCCCCTGCCAAATTTCTGGCCAGATCCCGTTCTTTGCGAAATGGCGAAATAAAAGCGCATATCACTATGAGTCCAGCATCCATCATTAATTTGGCAGTGTGTGCAATGCGCCGAACATTTTCTATACGATCTGCATCGCTAAAGCCCAGATCCTCATTTAGGCCTAATCGGACAATATCCCCATCTAATAGAATAGTGTGGACTCCTTGCTGATACAGTGCAACTTCTAAGGCATTGGCTAGAGTGGACTTTCCAGATCCAGAAAGGCCGGTAAACCAAATAACCTTACCTTGTTGTTTTAATAGAGTTTCTCGATCCCT
>CAIYZI010000077.1 GCA_903930665.1 uncultured beta proteobacterium | reverse complement strand
CGGAGTGATGTCACAAGGCTAAGACTGAAAGAAAAAAACCGAATACACATAACCTAGATTTACCCCAAAGCATATTTACTCATGGTATTTACCAACTCCTTAGTCACCCGGTTTCGCAAACTTATTGGCGCTAAAACCTCAACTGCCGAGCCATATTTGAGAATATCCATCACCAACTCAGGATCTTGGTTGTAATCAAACTCTAGGATGTAATACCCTTCCTCATCAAAATACCCCACTTGATCTTGATGCCAAACCTCCGTTGATGTCCACCTAGCTTGCTCGGGAGTAAAGACCTACATCATTGCCGATAACAAGTTGACCGAGAATTCCCAGTGGGACGAAAAGCTCTTAGGTGAAATATTCCTCGAGCTCAGCAAGTCCGATCTTGATTTCCAATTAAGCGATACCGGCTTTGAGGTCCCGGAGATCGATATTCTGATTCAAGATCTTGAAAATCCCAGCAGCCCACTAGATCCCTTAGATATCCCCAGCAGCTCCCTAATGCTCCTAAAATTTGTAGCTGAAAAATTAACTAATTTCAAGTCAAGCTCCGATTAATTGTGTTTGCTATTGTTTTTAATGCCCAGGTTGTAAATGCATTTAAATTTTAGAGGTATTGAGAGCAGGATACCTTGAGACCCATGGAATTCCCTGTTATTCCCTGTTCCTAAATCGTAGATTTGATCAGATGGCCATATATTTAGGGGGTTTGCTTCTGTAGATGAGTCGGCTATTACGGGTGAATCAGCACCAGTAATTCGTGAGTCTGGAGGAGATTTTTCTTCAGTAACAGGTGGTACTCGCGTTTTATCAGATTACTTCAGCCCATAAAATTGAATGCTCCGATGTAACTGTGCTTACACTCAATCATAGAGCCTTCAACAGCATGGAGGGCTCTATAAATGCCAATCAAAATATATCGTATTAAAGAAGTTTGTGAGATTACTGGGTTACGCCCAAAGGTGATTGCCTTGTAAGAACCTACCTGTAGGAACGAGTAAAACTGGTCGGTGTCGAATGCATGGCGGAATTACTGGAAAACACAAAGTTCTCAGGGGCTCGGAACATCCCAACTTCAACCAAAAAGGTGAATCTAGGCGGGAGCGCGAAGAACGAAGCAAAAAGAGTGCTGCTTTACTTTACTTAATAGATATTGGCAACCATGCTGGTCTTTTTATTGAAAAGGTCGCCCTTTCGGGCAGACCCCCAGTGGAGTACGAAAAACTTGACCTTAATAGTCCAGAAGGACTTAAAAAAGCTATTAAACGGAGTCAGAAAGCTTAGTTAACTCAATTATTCAATTCCTTAAATACGCTTCTTGCCAATATATCCGCAAAGCTTGCCATTAAGCGCTCATCATTCAATAGCTTAGTAGTCATAGATCGATGACTATCCATGCTTGAGATTAAGTTATCTTCCATTTCGGACTTAAATGTAGGCGATTTAATAAATTGCTCTTCAGTGTTAGCTTTAGCTTGTTTTCGAAGACCATCATTCTCAAGCATCTTGGTCTTAGCGTTATTAAAGAGATTGATCCTGTCAGTTTCATCTATATCTGGGAACAAATCATTTAACTTTTGCAACAATTCCTCAAGGCGAACAACCTCGGGGTCGCGCGCTGTACCCGTACCTGCTCCACCTATACCCTTGATAACATTATTTCCAGATCCCAGTGAAATGTTTTGAGTTTGACCACCCAAAAGTTTGTAATGAGTCATTTCCAAGCCAACCAAATCAATAGGTAATTTACGGTTTTCGGGCTTGATTAGAGGCGCTAAATGCCTAAAGAAGAGATACTTAGCTTCAAGATCTTGGTCCGAATAATCAATGATCTGAGATAAAAAGTCATATAGTCGGCAAAAGCTTCCCAAGTCCTTCTCGAACAATGTTAGACGGTCAATCTCTTCCTTGTCATCACTATCTTCTGCAGCGATAAATAATCCATTAAATCTTGAGACTGTCGCGCTTAAGGCTGCCTGAATATCTACTTGCTTAGCATTAGGTTTGCGATATGCATCAATAAAAGAGCGAATATCCTGATCGGTATAAATCCGAAGTTCTCCTAACTTTCGCTCAAGGTCATAAACCATATCTGGATCGGTAGTAGCCTGCAGCTCAGTCGTCTCATAGTAAGGCTCAAAAGCTTCTTGAATTGTCTCGGTATCGTTAACAAAATCGATGACAAAAGTTATGTCTTTTCCTGGACAGGTTCTATTAAGACGAGACAATGTCTGAACCGCGGTAATGCCATCAATGCGCTTATCTACGTACATAGCCACTAAAAGCGGTTGATCAAAGCCAGTCTGGAACTTATTTGCAACTATTAATACTTTGTACTCATCATTTGCAAAAGCCTCTCTAATACCCATCCCTTTAAGGTTGTTCATTCCAGCTTCAGTAAAGTTCTCGGCTCCATATTCTGGATCCTGTACATCACCCGAAAACGCAACCAATGTTGATAGTTCCTGAGAGTATCCAGCAGACTTGATGAACTTATCCATCTCAATTTTGTAGCGAACAGCAGCTTGGCGTGAATCCGTAACAACCATTGCCTTTGCTTGACCATTCAATCGCCAGGCAACATTAGCTCTGAAATGCTCAACAATAATTTGAACTTTTTGAGAAATATTGTATGGATGAAGTCGAACCCAGCGACCAATAGTCTTTGCAGCCTCAGACTTGTCTACGTCTTTATCGTCCCAGTCTTTTCCGTTATGGGCAAGACGGTACGCGACCTTGTATGGGGTGTAATTTTGAAGCACATCAAGAATAAAGCCCTCTTGAATTGCTTGTTTCATTGTGTATTGGTGGAAAGGTCGAGGTATTCCATTATCATCTTTACGCCCAAATAACTCTAAAGTCTTACCCTTTGGGGTAGCAGTAAATGCCAAAAAGCTTACATTGTTAGGAAGTGCCCTACTTTGTACTTCGCGCTCCAAGAATGCCTCGTATGAGTCTTCAACATCCTCTTGATCCTGGTCAGAGGAGAGTACTTTTCTTAGCTTTCCAGCAGATGCGCCCGTTTGAGATGAGTGAGCTTCATCAGCAATAACCACAAAATTCTTTTTAGATAATGACGTGGTTTCTCTGATCTCTTTCAGAATAAATGGGAAGGTCTGGAGAGTTACGACGACTATCATTGCCCCACCACTTAGGGCCTCGACGAGCTGACCTGACTTAGACCCATTATCGGAGTCAATTGCAACCACTAGTCCAGCAGTTTGTGAAAATTGACTTATCGTGTCTTTAAGCTGCTCATCAAGCACTGTTCTATCAGTGATAACAATGACAGTATCAAAAATCTTCTTATCATCCGACCCATGCAAAGTCGCCAATTGATGTGCGCTCCATCCAATAGTATTGGATTTCCCTGACCCTGCAGAGTGCTGGAAAAGATAATTATGCCCAGAGCCCTCTTCCTTTACCGCGTCAATAAGCTTAGTAACTGCGTCAAGTTGATGGTATCTAGGAAATATTAAAGTCTCTTTAGTACGCTTATTGCCCGCCTTATCAAACGTCTCTTTTTTCTCTAATTGAATAAAGCACTCTAGAATTTTTAAAAATCTATCCTTCTGAAGAATTTCCTCCCAGAGGTAGGCAGTTTGATATCCAGCAGGATTTGGCGGATTTCCTTTACCACCAAGGTAGCCTTTATTAAATGGCAGGAAGAACGTATCCATACCAGCCAACTTAGTTGTCATCCATACCTCGGATGTTGAAACCGCAAAATGAACTAAAGCGCCTCTATTGAACTCCAATAAAGGTTCGGGCTTTTTAGTTTTAGGATCTTTAGGATTTCTATCGAGCTTGTATTGATTCTTCGCGTCATCAACCCCCTGCGTAAAGTCCGTTTTAAGCTCTAAAGTGGCCACAGGAATGCCGTTAACAAAAGCTACCAAGTCGATGGAGTTTCGATTATTTGCAGAGTAATGAACCTGGCGCATCACCCTTAGACGGACTTTGTCATAGTTGACCCTAATTTGTTCATTAAAGCCATGAGATGGCGCGAACTGAATTAAGTTGAATCCACCTGGGCCAGCGCCTGTTGCCTTGTATCCAGAACGAATTGTTTTTAATATGCCATCCGTTTGAATTACCTTAACTAGTCGATCTAGAGCAACTGATTCAGTTTTACCATTATGAAAACTTTTTAAACGCTGCCAGGCTTCAGGCTGGGTATCTTGAATCCACCCAAGCAAATCCTCTGGATAAATCGCGCGCTCAACATCATAACCTCTGTCATCTTTTGAGTAGAGCCATCCATGAGACTTTAAGTAGTCACAAATATCATTTTCAAATTCAATTTCGTTGTGGATAGCCATTAATTAATTCACCAAATTTTTTACGTCAATTTTTCCAGTGACTAAAGCAGATATTAAGCTAGCACGGTGTTCTTTCAACAATTCAACTGAATGCCTAGATTTTTTTACAAGCTCATCCACTTTAATTAACTGATCTTTAAGGTGCAGAGCTATTTCTTTCTGCTCGAAAATGGGCGGGAGTAGAATTTTTATATTACCAATATCAACCGCCGAAATATTTGGTTGCTGTCCAGTGAAGTCTATTTTATTTTCAAAATCACATTTAAATGATTCGCTAAAAAGAAAATAGTATAAGTAATTATTATCCAATTCCTCTGATGGCCTAAAAATTGCATTTCTTTGATTTAATAGGACCTTTTCATCGTCTATAGTTGCTATAGCCGCCTTCAAGCCTGAAGAGATAATCGGCCTAGTCAATGCAAACACAACATCATTATTCTTAACGGCAAAGTCCCTATGGCGATCGTAGAAGGACTCTGGCAGATAGGAGTCATCAGTCCAATCTAAATAATCAGTTTGAATATTTGCAATTTTTAAAACCCTCACCCCGCTATCTGTAAAATCTTCACTTTTAAAAGCATATCCAGAAATTATCTTTCCAAGATATTTAAGGGGTTTAATTTGCCAATGTTTAGGTACTGCTCCAAGCCATTCAAAACCTGATTCTTTCATCTCTATAGATGAGGCCAGACCCTTTGTTACGGCTTGATTAATTATTGCCCTGCGTTTTTCTATTGAATGAATAGCCAATTGCTCTTGTAATTTAATTAAATTATCAATTTTCTCGATCTGGCTATCGAGATATAAAGCGATAGTTTTTTGCTCTTCTATCGGTGGCAAAGGTATGAAGCAATCTCCAATATCTTTAAAAGTAATTGTTTGCCTAACTCCAGCACCCAATGTTTTCATATGAGAGACATCAAATTGATACATAAGGTATTTTAAAAAAGACTTATCGCAGCCCTCATCCACCAATTGAGCAACTATATAGGCAGGACTTACGCAAACGTCAATTTTAGATAGCGCGGTTCTTAAACTCTTAAGGTCGTAATTTAAGTTGATTGGGTTGATCAAAAATTCACCAGCATTAACCTCTTGATAAGAGTTTTTGGTCTCGATTGGGATTGACTCATCATCCTTTTCAACAACCTCTCCAAAACTTATTGATCCCGATTGAAGATCAGACGCTTTGATGCTTACTTTTTCCATAAGGACAAATTTGATTTTTTTTAATGTCCAGGCACTGGGAATATCACCTATCCAACCAATATTTGTTGCCTTTAAAGTACGCGAGATAGTAAAAGGCATTTATATACCCGCGAGAAGATGCTGAATTTCGTTTACTACTTGTTTGAGCTCTATATCTATCTCAGCAAGAGATCTTGGGGCCTTATATTCGTAAAAATGGCGTGTAAAGGGAATCTCAAAACCAATCTTAGTTTTTTCATGATTAATCCATGCATCAGGAGAATGAGGTAGAACTTCTCGCTCAAAGTATTCTTTTATATCCTGATTAAGCGGTATATTTTCAGTATCTCTAAGTCTGGGATCAGGCAACGGAGCACCTTTGTCCCTCCCTCTCGCTGCTACTGTTATCAGACCATCCGAATCTATCAATGGTCTTTCTATCGTTATCGTATGGTATCCAAAATCATTCCCATTAAAAATCTTAGATTCTTTTGTTTCCTGAAAATTAGCATAAAGATCTAGAACCCTTTTTATATCGTCAGCTCCAAGCTCTTTACGTTTTGACCCTAAATTTTTTCTTAGCTTTTGAAAAAATTCTATTCCATTTATAAGCTGAATTTTTCCCCGACGCTCATTTGATTTATGGTTAGAGACAAGCCAAATGTATGTAGCAATCCCTGTGTTATAAAACATATCCGTAGGCAATGCGATGATTGCCTCAAGCAAATCCTGCTCAATTAACCATCGCCGAATTTCACTCTCACCTGATCCAGCTACACCAGTAAACAATGGAGAACCATTCAGAACAATAGCAATTCTGCTCCCGCCATCTTTAGGATCGCGCATTTTAGATATTAAGTGGAGCAGAAATAACAGACTGCCATCAGAAACGCGCGGTAACCCTGGTCCGAATCGCCCTGCAAAACCAAGTCTCTCATGCTCTTGCTTAACTTCTTTTTCAACTTTTTTCCACTCAACTCCAAATGGCGGGTTTGCAATTCCATAGTCAAACTTTGCACCAGCGTGACCATCATTAGACAAAGTATTTCCAAATTTAATATTAGTAACATCCTGCCCTTTTATGAGCATATCGCCTTTACATATCGCATAAGACTCAGGATTTAACTCTTGCCCATGAACAATCAATGTAGCGTCTGGATTTAGATGCTTTAAATACTCTTCTGCGATAGAAAGCATTCCTCCAGTACCAGCAGTTGGGTCATATATAGCGCGGATAATGCCTGGCTCAGATAAGGCTTTGTTATCTGCAATAAAAAGTAAATCAACCATTAAACGAATTACTTCGCGCGGAGTGAAATGCTCACCAGCAGTTTCATTTGAAAGCTCTGCAAATTTACGAATAAGCTCTTCAAATAGGCTGCCCATATCAGCGTTACTTACCACGTTCGGATGTAAATCTACTCCAGCAAATTTCTGGGTGACTAAAAATAGGAGATCCGATTCAGCTAGCTTATCAATTTGCTTATCAAATTCAAAACGCTCAAAAATATCACCAATATTGCTAGAGAAGCCATTAATATAGCTAAGCAGGTTCGATTTGATATTTGCAGGATCGTTTAAGCATTTTTTAAGATCTAAAGGTGAAGAGTTGTAAAAACTCTGTTTAGTAATCCGCGTTAAAAAAGGCATAGGGTCTACACCCTCACTAGTCCGCTTTTTAAATTCCAGCAGAACGTTTTCCTTGGTAGAGTCAAGAATGCAATCCAAACGGCGTAAGACCGTAAAAGGCATGATTACTTTGCCATAGTCGGACTGTTTATAGTCGCCGCGAAGTAAATCGGCAACAGACCAAATTAAGGCAGATAGGCTTTGTTCGCTCATTTACCTATTCTCTCATTAAGGTAGTATTAATCTAGTATACCCTTGATTTTAATAACTAGACGCCTTCCTTTAACTTGATAAGAGGCGCCCTTATCGTCGATGGCATCAACCCCCTTATGTGAATTTTTCAAAAGCGCCTCTCTAGCATTTTTTACCAGCCCTTGTTTCTCCAGCCAACCGGCCGCCAATAGCTCTGCATAATCTCCAGTCGGAATATTAGTTGTACGCAGGATTTGGTTTTCTTTT
>CAIYZI010000076.1 GCA_903930665.1 uncultured beta proteobacterium | reverse complement strand
TTTTCAACATATCTTCATATTCCCTTGGTAACTTATCATTGTAGTTAATTCAGCGTCCACACAATCCAATCCCAAAGCAAATATGAAACCCCCTTCCGTAGAAGTTCTGCCTAGCCGAATTCGACAAAATACGACCTTGAGCGCAAAAAAAGTTTACGTAGTTCAAGGCGAGGTTCGGGTGCTCAAAAATGTTCTAGTCACGATTCAAGATCGGGTCACCATACTTCTTATTAATGGAGTTTTTGAAAAAAGTTGCGCACGTCGATCCACCTTAATTTTTGATCAAGGTTCTCGACTTAAGGCGAATAAAGTATTTTTACGAGCCGCCAATGAGAGTTTTAAGCCAGTCAAATCAGCGGATAACGGTGGGCTCTGGTTTATGGGAAATTATGCCGATGCGAGCAAGGATGGGATTGATGTCAAGACTAATCGCAAAAATCCACTATCTCTTTTTTCTGCCCACGCAATAACCACGCATTACTTGGGTAGGAAAGAACAATACGTTAGCCCAAAGTCTGGAAAAAAGGTACATATTGGGGATGATATTGACGCAATATCAATCTTGGGATTGGGTCCTAATGAATGGAATGTGGATACCATTAAAAGCCATTATTCAGCAGATGACGGGATAGACCTAAACAACTCACATATTCGCATGAATCGACTTGAGGTTAAGTACCCTAATGAGGATGGTGTTAATCTTAGCAGCAGTAGACTGGAGATTCACCGCAGTCTTAATCTAGATGTGACTAAGAGCAAGCTTCTTGATCGTGACCTAATTGACCTAGAGACTGATGACGGCGCATCCTATCTTGAGCTGCATACGGGCTGCTCTGTAAAGCTAAACGGCGTATTTGGCGATGAAGTCATTCTGAGCTCCGATGAAATGCCCAGACCAAATACCAAAACAGATAATGAAACTTCTTACCATTTTGAAGGTAAGCTAAAAAAATCTGCGCTCATTTACTCCATTGATAAAGACTAAATAAAATACCCAACGCCATGAGCTATCACGTCACCACCATTCTTCAGTATTTCAAAAGATACCTTAATAAATTCCTTCAAAAAGAAGTTCAAGGTAGCATAAAAATTGCAAAGTTTTATGGGCCCATTGGCATCGGTTTTCTATTGGTGATTTTGAGTCTTGGAATCTATATCAACCCCATTCAACCTAAAACCGTTTACATGGCAATGGGACAAGAGGGTTCTTCTTATAAGGAGATTTCCGAAAAATTCAAAGAGTCTTTTAAAGAAAGAGGTGTAAACCTAGAACTCGTGCCCACCTCAGGTCTTGGCGAGGGATTAAAGGGCTTAGATAGCGACGTCTCCAAAATTAGCTCAAGCTTCTTAACCGCTGGCGTTGCATCAGCCAAAGAATACCCAAACCTAGTGTCATTAGGTAGCGTTCAATACGCTCCGATTTGGATCTTCTACAAAGGCAATACCATCAAGACCAATGATCCCTTTGAGTACTTTTCAACCAAAAAAATTGCCATAGGGCCCTCAGAGAACAACACAAACAAAATTTTTAGAAAACTCTACGAGCTTAATCAAAAGAGTTCGCCTACTGGTAATAATTTTATTGAGCAGCCTACTAAAGATGCAGCAGACCAATTTATTGCTGGAAAACTTGATGCGATATTTATAGTCGATAACTATCAATCAGAAACCGTACAGAGAATTTTGGCCGCCAAAAATGTCAAAATTATGAGCTTTCCACTCGCTGATGCCTACATCAAAAAACTACCCTTCTTACAAAAACTCGTTATTCCAAAGGGTTCGATCCAACTTGATTCCATCAATCCAAGCGAAGACATCACCATCCTCTCATCCACCACCACTTTATTGGTGGAAAAAACCATGCATCCAGCTATTCAATGGGCATATCTTTTATCAGCCAAACAAGTGGGCGAAGATAGCAATACTTTCTTTGCAAAAGCAGGTTACTTTCCCAAAAACTTAGACCAAAGTTTTCCTTTAAGCCCTATTGCAAAACGTTTTTATGAGGAAGGTGCCCCACTTCTCTTTGCCCATCTTCCACTCTGGATGGCGAGTCTGATCGAAAATATTTGGGCTTATATATTGGCCTTTTTTGTCATTATTTTTCCAGCCTACAAGCTTTTAACCTCCATCAGAATGTTCCCGGCAGAACACCTCATGAATGAAATGTTTATTAATTTACGAGAATTAGATGAGGCAGTTCTCCACGCTAAATCCGCTCAAGAAATTGAAGTTATTCTCACAACATTGAAGACGTATGAAGATGAGATTTACGAAAACTGGCTATTTGAGAAGAACTCCCGCTTTTACTTCAATCTGAAAAATGCCGCAGCAAATATCAGACGAGATGCCCAAGCTAAGGAAAGTGCTCTCAATACATTACCGGCCTAAAGAGGCTGTAAAAGAACTATGCAGGCAGTCGCGTTGTGATATTAACGCGACTGCATTAATGCAATCGCCCTTTCAAAGGCTTCGGGAGTTGTTTTTACCTGGCCCAGATAAGGTAAGTCTAATATCATCACTGTTGCCAAAAGCCAAGAAATCATTGCAAGTTGAATCATTAGGGCGAATATTCGAATGTTGGATGGCTTTAATAATCGTAGTGCCGCAATAACAATAACCCCCAGGATAGTGAGATAGCTGAGCTGCCAAAACAAGCCTGGTAATCGACTCTGAGAACTCATAATTCTTAAATTTCGATATTGAGCGATTTCATCTCCGGTTTTAATGAGATCTGCAAATAGCGCTACCTGACGATTTGTTAAGGGCTCTATTGACCTAAGATTTTTAAATAGGTCATCGGCATAAATTCTGGTGCTTGGATTATGAAGGCCGCCTGAAAGCCGCTTCCATTCATCACTCACAATCGATTGAGTATATAAAAGTAATGTTTGACGCGCTTTATCTGCTGCAGGCGAGCCCTCCATAATCAATAAACGATCAAGGCTTTCAATTTGACTAGCTTCTTTTGCGATATTGCTATCAATATCATTGGCTGTAGCCATTACCAAAACCAATACAAAACCTAGTACAACATAGGCACCCGACATGACGTTTTGGGTCGCAGTATCTAAAATATCTGAATCAAAATCATCAAAACCTAATGGCTTGGAAATGGCCTTAAGAGAAAATGAAAATAAAGCCAGCAGCGCCCAAGACGCAATTGGAAATAAGATGAATAAAACCCAGTTAGGAAGACCCTCAATAAAGCTTATGTTCATCTCGAACTCTCAATTTAATAAATTAATACAGCAGACCGACTTCAAGCATAACTCGTGATTGCGAGCGTTTTGAGTCATTGGAGCCAAATCCCAGACCAGGCTCGGGATTGTTAATCCGCACCAATGATGCCTCAACACGAGCAAAATAACTTCCAATCTGAATGGTTGGGGTGATCGTCAGTGAAACTGCTGCACTATCAGGACCATAAAGCATTGGATTTACTGAATCTACAGCACCCCCTTTTTCCTGTATTAACTCAACCCTAAAGGGAAGGCTTATCTTGGTCACCCCCAAACCGGACCAGTCCTCTACAGAAAAGTGGTAGCTTGTTAAAAGGGCGGCCCCATAAGTCTGATATTGAGAGGTAATTCCAATATTCTGATTCATAGGAATAACTGTGTATTGTAAATATGGTGCTACGTACCACCGATCACCACTGTATTTATAAAGTAAGTTAAAAATCTGTGAATTATTTTGTAGCAGCGGAGTATTAGCTGTGTTCTGCGAATTACCACTTACCGAACCTACCCAACTAAAACCCACGCTTTCTTTTTCATTCAACTGATAACCAGCTGCTCCACCTAGCCAGTTCATTTTATTTGAGTAATACCCATCATTCCAGGTAAATGCTAGTGATACATCGTCTTTTGCGTAATTAACAACAGTGCCATAGGAAACTGAACTCGTTTGATCCCACAGCAATCCACGCTGAATATTCAGATTTTGATATGTCATCGTTGACTCATATCCGCCCATGGATGCCAATTTTCCGACCGCAATAGTCCAGTTTTTATCTAAGTTATAAGAGGCAGAGGCCTGAGGAATATATCCGTATGTGTCAACGGTATTGCTTAAAGTACGAACTATGGATTTACCCAGCACCGGAACAGAATAGAGTCCGGTCAACATAGAGAATCCCACATCTCCATCAACTTTTTGAAAATGCAATTGCGCATTAGAAATATCACCTGCGCCACCAGAGGGGTTACTTTGTGAATAAGCCAAGGCTGAAGCAACCGAATTTATTTGCCAAGAACCCAATTCACCCAAAGAGAATGAAGGGGCTTGGCCGGCAAATGTAAGCGAGTCATCCATAACAAGATTAACGGACGGGATTTGAACATCCTCCGCAGCTAGAGCGCTTAGCGTCGAACATAGAAAAATACTAACAATGGTTATGGAAAAACGCATCAAAATCCAAGAAATGATTATTAACAACGTACCCGACAGCCGTTAATACTAATCTAGTGAGGCTATTTTGAAAAATCAGGGGTAATTCCTCAGTCTCATTACCAGGCCTTCATTGGCTAAAGCATATCCGTCGAGATGCGTTCTTACATTATATTAACTGACGCTATGTGCGATGCTTATCAAGTTGTCAATAGATTGATGACAAAATTACTTCATTTGCAAGTATGAATAACTACGGTATTAATTAAGCAGCTAACTCCTCAATCAGACTTGCAAACCGCACTAGCGACTGAAAAGTTTCTGAATTATTGACTTCCACATCCTCACAATTGAACTCTAAAGAAAAATGTGCTGACTCTATGATTAATTCATAACTGGATGAGGCTTTATTGATCACCCTACCTGAAGGATCTAACATTACCGGGGATTTAATTGACTTAACAGCCTCAATCAAATGCTGAGCTTGGTCTATATCAAGGACTTTTGTCAGTAATACATCATCCATTCTTTTGACGGTGATTCGTGAGATTTCCTCAATCGTCACTTCATACTAATTAAGCTCCAACTCAACCCATACAGTCAATTG
>CAIYZI010000075.1 GCA_903930665.1 uncultured beta proteobacterium | reverse complement strand
TTAAGTATATGAGAGGACCAGCTAAATGATATTATCAATCAATAGCGCACATAATCAAAAATACCAAGATACTCCACCAGCCAAATATACTTATGATAAAGGCCCAAAAACCTATAAACAAAGTAACCGCAAATATCCAATAAAAAGCATTTCCAATTGGCTTAAAAATATAATCATTAAAAACTTCAATCATAATTTCACCTCCAAGATTACACACCATGATAATACCACCATGTTTCACGGGGAACAATTGGAACTACACCTATTAGGAGCATCGCCATGGCTGGTCTAGACCCTAGGTATATAACTAGCATAGAATTGGAAAGTTTTTTCATAGATAAGGATTCTGGGGAACCTCTAGCCAACGGCATGGTCTATTTCTGGGAAAACAGTGATAGAATCGTGCCTAAACTGGTTTATGAGCTTAGCGGATCTCCTCCTAATTACACCTATACGCCATTACCCAACCCCATTATTTTATCGAATACCGGGAACTTTCAAGACAGTGCTGGTAACAACATCGCTGTTTATTATTTCCCTTACGATAGTACTTCTCCTGACGCTAATATTCAGCTGTATTATATTTCTGTGTTTAATGCTGACGGTGTGGAGCAGTTTACTCGGGAAGCTTGGCCCAATACCACGATAGATACTTCTGCAGTTCTTACAAACAGCGCCTTTAATAATCAGATCTCAAATCCACAATTCGCAACAGTGCTATTTAATGCTTCTACAGGGCTTACTATTTCCTTTTCAGGAAGTGGAACTACTAATGTAGTTATAGCTCCAGGATGGGAATTATCAGTTACCTACACTGGTACTGGTACGGTTATTGTTGCTCAGAATTCTGTTTCTGGTGTTTCGCAGTATCCAAGTAACCCTCCATTCACTTTAAGTGTTACTGCTGGTGCAAATATATCGGCTCTTACATTAACGCAAACACTTAATAATACTCCTGATATTTGGTCTCCTGACGGCTCTAGTGGTTATGTAGCTTCTTCTATTACTTTGGCGCCCTTAAGTTCTATCATTTCGATGACTTATACGCCTTCTACAGGAAGCTCTACGTTGCTTTTAAGCGCCAACAATATGTCAGGCTCTTATGCTTCTTTCCCAGCTACTGTACAGCTAGCAACTGCTTCTAGTACGGATACGGGAGCTACAGGCTATGTAAATATTGTTATTGCATTACCCGTGTCTGGAACAACTACTTTAACGAATGTGCAAGTAATGGGTGTTAGCTCTAATACTTTAGTTACTTATGATGAGACAACGCCTCAAGAGCAAATTAATGATCTCTTCTGGTATTACAAACCTCTTCAAGACTATAAGCAGACCCCAAGTTATCTTGTAGGTTGGGATTTTGCCTATAATCCTGCTCAGTTTTTGGGTACTAGCGTTAGCGCTATTGCTTCTGGAGCTAATACAAGTAATTATTACTGGGATCAAACGATCATATTCCAGAGCGCTACTAGTGGTGTTGCAACCTCCCAGGCCAGTAGTGGCGCTTTGCGAATTACAGCTACTAACACAACTCAATTCGCTCTAGTCCAGTACTTGCCACAAGCAGTTGCCCGAAAGGTGCTGAACCAAAGAGCCTGCGTGAACATAGCAGGCTTGGCAAGTAACGCAATTAACGGAACCGTTTCCATCTGGTATACAAAGTCAACGCTTCCAAGCACAATTGCAGGTAATAACTCTATTGTTGCAACTCTAGATTCTACGGGCTTCCCAGCTACTTTTAATGGCACTTGGACTCAGGTTCCTAGAAGCGGCTTAGGCAATGCAACCTTCACTATTGGCACAAGTAGTACTACCGAATGGAATGACTATCGTTTTAACGGATGGGACCTTCAAGGTGCTTCAGATGCTAATGCCGCAACCTTCGTGGCTATCGTAGTTGGCTTTGCGAGTTTAGCTTCTACACATACTGTTGATATAGGTTCTATTAGCTTACAAGCAGGAGATATTGCGACACGACCTGCTCCTAAGACTCTCAATGAGACTTTGAGTGATTGCCAGTATTATTATCAAAAGAGCTTTTTGCCAGGAACGGTTCCGGCTTCAAATGTTGGCTTAGGAACTGGAGAATATGTTTATATTGCAACAAAAGCTAGTACAGCTATGGGAATAACTTCTGCTGTTATTCCTTTGACTATGTATGCTCCTCCAACCTCATCCACGGGAGCGGTTACTTTATATAATCCAGCGTCAACTGGCGCTCAAATTTATGATAGCACACAGAGTGTTTCTTTTACTTCTTCATTTTCAGCTCATATTTCCAATAATGGATTTATAGTGGGAGGGACTGGAAACTCATCGACCGTGGTTGGTGATATATTAAATATACATTGGACAGCAGATTGTAGGCTGGGGCAGTGAGATAACTTAACTTAAAGGAATTTAAAATGGCAACAGTATATTCAATTCAACAATTCATTCAACCAGAAAATAGTCCTGGTTTATTATTTTGTGATACTAAGTATTCAGTAACTTTGGGGGCAAATACAGCAACAGCTTTGACTGTTCCAGGCTCTGGCGGAATAGGTCTTAATGCTTCAACCACTTATAATAAGTTTGTAGCTTTATTTAGATATAGCCAACCTATCAGCACTGAAACCGATGTATTTGTATCTAATGGCGGTACCGCTGCAGTTCCTGCTGGCTCTAGTTTTGCATCTACAACATCCGATCAAAATCCTGCTGGATATATTGTAAAAGCTGGAGATGTTCTGAGCTTTATTACTGCTGCAACTGGTGTTAGTGTAACGGTATGCTTCTATTCTTACATAGACTAAAGGCAATCTAATATCGTCTTCAAGGATTGAAGATGCAAGGAGTCATGGATGACGACTAAGTTTAGCCAACTTAACAATGTTGGAGTGGGCATCACCGGAGATCAGCTGATCACACTGCGCTCCGGTTTAGACGTGCTTACCAACTATACGGTCCCCGTGCCTCTTGCTGGTGGCACCATGACCGGCTATCTCATTTTAAATGCTGATCCTACTAACCCTTTGGGCGCTGCTACTAAGCAATATGTAGATGCAGAAGTTAGCGGGAGTGTAACCAGTGTTACCGGAACATCTTTACAAATTGACGCTTCTCCTACAACAGGAGCGGTTGTTGTTAGCATCGACTCTGGATATGTAGGCCAAACCTCTATTACTACTCTGGGTACCATATCTAGTGGTACATGGGCTGGAACAACTATCGCAGTTGCTCACGGTGGTACCGGAAAAACTTCTTTTACTGCCTATAATGTTATTTGCGGGGGTACTAGCACTACCGGGGCCTTACAAAACGCTTCTGGTACGATGACTTCTGGATATGTGCTCACAGCTAATGGCACTTCTTCTTTGCCTTCCTGGCAAGCAATTGTTAGCGGCGTAAGTAGCGTCAGCGGAACTTCGAATCAAATAGATGTTAGTCCCACTACTGGAAATGTAGTAGTTAGCATTGACGCAGCTTATGTAGGCCAAACCTCTATTACTACGCTAGGAACTATAGCCACAGGCGTATGGAATGGCTCTGTAATTGGTTTATCTTATGGAGGCACCAATCATGCGCTTACTGCTAGCAATGGCGGCATAGTTTGGTCTGATGCTTCTAAATTAAATATTCTTTCTGGTACTGCTACTGCAGGCCAGTTATTACTATCTGGAAGTTCGGCTACACCTGCTTGGTCTACTAGTACTTACCCAGCAACAAATGCTGCAAATACGCTTTTATACGCTTCTAGCTCTAACACCATGGCCGCTCTCGCCACAGCGACTAGCGCGGTTTTAACTACAGTTTCTAGCGTTCCAACATGGGCATCCGATCTATCTGTGGGTCTTGGAGGCACTGGAAACACTACTTTTACAGCTTATTCTGTCATTTGTGCTGGTACCACAGCTACTGGCGCTTTTCAGAATGTATCTGGATTAGGAACCAGCGGTTATGTTCTTACCTCAAATGGTGCTGCAGCGCTTCCTACTTGGCAGGCGGCAGCTGGTGGAGGCATTGGAACATTAGATGCTGATTCAGGTTCGGCTACAGGATCCACAGTAACTATTTCCGGTGGTTCTACAGGATTAACTACAAGTGGATCGAGCGCTACCATAGATTTAACTGGAACGCTCGTTGTAGCAAACGGTGGTACTGGTATAGCGACTACAACTGCTTATGCTGTGATATGCGGCGGTACAACAGCAACTGGAGCATTTCAACATGTATCTGGTTTAGGAAGCTCTGGTTATGTGCTAACAAGCAATGGAGCTGGGGCTTTACCAACCTGGCAAGCTGGTGGCGGTGGTGGAACAGGTATTACTTGGAATGACCAAACTAGCGGCACAGTAACCATGGCGGTTAACAATGGTTATGTAATTGATAACGGCGCTAGCCTTGTAACCCTTACATTGCCAGCTACTGCTGCCCTCGGAAGTTTATTTATTGTTGCAGGCAAGAGCGCTGGTGGCTGGATCATAGATGTAGCTTCTGGACAAACCATTCATGTAGGCTCTACAGCTTCTACAGCAAGCACTGGAACAGTAGCAAGCTCAAATCAATATGACTGTATTACTTTAGTGTGTGTTACGGCAAATACTACTTTCGTAGCCTATGGTATCCAAGGAAACGTGGTCGTCGTTTAATTTATTTAGTGAGGACATGGAATGTCAACAACTACAAATGCGATTAACTTAACCGGTGGACTACCAGTTGATTTAGCAGAAGGCGGTACCGGACAAGCATTAACCGCAAGTGCAGGCGGTGTCGTATGGTCTGATAGTACCAAGCTAAATATTCTTGCTGGCACTTCTACTGCAGACCAAATACTGCTTTCCGGAAATGCAGCCACTCCTGCGTGGTCTACATCTACCTATCCTGCAACTAATGCAGCAAATACACTTTTATATGCTAGTTCTGCTAATGTTATGGCTGCGCTTGCTACTGCTAATAATGGAGTCTTAATAACAAGCGGTGGCGGTGTCCCTAGCATTAGCTCTACGCTTCCAAGTGCAGTTCAAGGGAATATAACTTCTGTTGGAACTATTGCTTCAGGAACTTGGAATGGAACTGCAATTACGGTTGCCTATGGTGGGACCGGTAATACGACTTTTACGGCTTACTCTGTTATCTGTGCGGGAACAACTGCAACTGGAGTTTTCCAAAACGTATCTGGTTTAGGAAGTTCTGGAAATGTTTTAACATCTAATGGAGCTGGTGCGCTTCCTACTTGGCAAGCTGCATCTGCAGGCGCTGTAGGCGCTACTACCACCGCTGTAAGCCAAACAGCGCACGGCTTTAGTGTAGGTAATGTACTTACTTATTCAGGAACTAATGACACTTATGCTGCTGCTAAAGCTGATAGCGCAGCAGACGCTGAAGTAGTTGGTATTGTAAGTGCTGTAGCAGATGCTAATGACTTTACGCTTCTAACAGAGGGCATGATCACAACCCTTACTGGCTTAACTGCAGGAACTACTTACTGGTTAAGTGACTCTAGCGCTGGCTCTTATACTTCAACGCTTCCAACAACAGCGGGACATATTAACAAGCCTCTAATGATGGCTGTTGATACTACAAGCGCAGTATTTAAGAATTTTCGCGGTGAAGTTATTCCTTCGAGCAGTTCTAGTTCTGTTCAGGGTAATAACATGATTGTGAATGGTAATTTCCAATGCTTCACACTTGGCGGAGCAATATTTGGGACAGGAAGCTCATCGCTTGCTGTAGCTGCAAGTACTACAGAATATACCTTTGATAGATGGCAAGTTCTAACGAATGCAAACCAAGCTTCTGCTGTTATACAAGAAGAAGTATCTGGATTCCCGAATACTGTACGTGCGCGAATACAAAGAAATTCTGGCCAAACTGGAACCGGTGTTTATAAATTTGGAACAACCTTAACCAATGATATGTCGGTTGGTGCTGCTGGAAATATTTTAAGTTTACAATTCCTTGTTTCTACCGGAGCTAACTTTAGCCCAACGAGTGGTAATTTAACAGTTACTGTTTCTATCGGAACAGGTAATAGTCAAATATCAAATATATCTTCTACTTTTACAACTAATACTTCTATATTGTCACAGACAATAGCATTAGGAACTTCTGCTGCTGAAACAATGTATTCTTATCAAACTAGCGCCTGTGCTAGCGGCACTAACCAGGTATCAGTTGTATTTTCGTGGACTCCTACGGGAACAGCTTCTACAAATGACTGGGTTCAATTTGGGAATGTTCAGTTAGAGATTGGATCGACGGTTAATTTATTTCAAGAAGTGAATAAAGCGAGAAACTTATCGGATTGCCAATATTTTTCCATTAAAAATATTTCACAATATACTGCGCCTGCGCAGAATGTGGGTGGTCAGCAAGGAGTATGGACTTCTCCTGCGGCTGCGAGCACTACAATGAAATATGGTATTCCCTACGGTAGGTCATTATTACAGAATGGAACAGTCACTCTGTATAGTCCAGCCAATGCGAGTGCTCAAGTATGGGATTATAAAACTACGGCTGCTTGTACTTCCACTTCTGTGGGCAGCAATGATGACTCTGGTATATTGATTACAACCACGGTCGATTCTGGAGCCGCAGCTGCTACTGCGTATTATGGTATTACTTATTACACAACAGCGGATATTACCTAAGGAGAACATAATGATACCGACTTTTCCAGATGGCTCCCAAGATAATCATGCTTTGTATATGTTTAGGCATGTAACAGATTTAGAGGGTAAGTTATTAATTCAGCGTATACATGATGGGGCATGGGTATCGCAAGATGAGAGAAATGGAGATTACCGCAGATATCTTGCTTGGGTAGCCAAAGGAAATGTTCCTGAAGAATTAGATTATCGCAATCCAGAACATGTTCAAAAAGTCACCGATCGAGAAGCTGAAGATGGCAAATTAAGCCGAGTAGAAAGAATAGATAAATACAATGCTATTGCAATTGCTAATTTAGCTAAGCAGGTGAAATCATGACCAATTATTATTCTGCTTTTACTGCTCCGCAAACTGGTGGCGCTTTATTAAGCGTAACCACTTATACCAGTGGTTCCGGAACTTATACGGTTCCCTCTGGCGTGAATCATATTGTGGTGGAATGCCAAGGCGCAGGTGGTGGAAGTGGTGGCACAGCATCTATTTCTGCATT
Source organism: uncultured beta proteobacterium (assembly GCA_903930665.1). GTDB lineage: Bacteria > Pseudomonadota > Gammaproteobacteria > Burkholderiales > Burkholderiaceae > Polynucleobacter. The sequence goes on along the minus strand of CAIYZI010000075.1, from coordinate 21,076 downwards.
TAATATTGCCGTATCTGGCGGAGGTGGTGGGGGTGGTTATTGCAGAAAATTTATTAGTACTAGCTCAGGCTCTACTTTTAGTTATGGCGTAGGCGCAGCTGGAACTGCCGGATCAGCTGGGAATAATGCTGGAGGAACTGGTGGAAGCACAACTTTTAGCACTTTGACTGCTGTTGGCGGAACTGGTGGCGGAGGAGCCGCATCCAGCGGGGCAGGCACTGCCGGTGCTGGAGGAACAGCTTCGGGGGGGGATGTAAATTTTACTGGAGGTGTAGGCTTAGTTCAGATAGGCTCTACTTATAGCACTATTTCTTCTTTTCCAAGTGGGCAAGGTGGCAGTTCATTTTTTGGTCCTGTGATCCAGGGCGTTGAGCCAAGTGCAGGGACTGCTGTTATAGGAAATGCTGGATTAACAAATCAAGGTAATGGTGCCTCTGGGACTTATTCCACTGCTCCATCTGGATCGTTAAGTGCTGCAACTGGCGCAGCTGGTGGTTCAGGTCTAATCGTAATCTGGCAATATAGCTAAGGAAATATCATGGCAAAGTTAACCTATGCAGAAAGAAAAAAACTTCCTAAAAAAGCATTTGCTGAACCAGGAAAGCGAGCCTACCCAGTAGAAGATAAAGCTCACGCCAGGAACGCACTTGCGCGCGTCACCCAATCTGAAAAGAAAGGAAACATATCAGAATCTGAAGCAAACAAAGTACGTGCTAAAGCGCGTAAAGTGTTAAAGAAAGGAAAGAAATAATGCCACTAAAAAAAGGTTCATCCAAAAAAACAATTAGTGAAAATATAGCTATAGAGAAGCGCGCACATCCTGATATGAAAAATTCTCAGGCTGCAGCAATCGCATATTCAGAGGCTAGAAAGTCAAAGTCTAAAGGCAAAAAAGGTAAATAATTTTAACTGACCGTCAACAATCATGGAGTGATTAAAATGGCCGTAACACGATACAAACCCCTTATTACAGGATTGGCTGGAGAAGAACCCAATATTGTTCTTATCAAGACCAATGATACTGTTGGAACGGTCACCACTTCTGGTTACCTAAACAACTATCCTGCTTTAACAAGCCAATTAAATAAATTTGATATGGCGCTTGTTTATACAACCACTGGCCCAGAATGGTTCCAAGTATCTATTACCGGAACAGGACCTAACTATACTTATAGCTTAATTAATACTCAGTCTGGTGGTAATGTTATTGCAGGCTCTAACGGTAATGCTGGCTATCTAGCTACTTATCCTGCTACAGCATCCACTGGCTATTTAGAAATCCAAGGGGTTTCCAATAGCGCTAACTATGTAACAACCATTAGTAATGATGCCTTTGGTCAAGCATCTACTATGAACATACCTGATCCAGGAAATGCGATTGGACAATTTATGGTAGGCGCTACCGCTACTCCATTCGTTTCTGGAAACTTTCCAAAAGCTTCAGGCACCGTAGGTGTATTCGTTGATTCCGGAATAAGCTCCTCTCCTACAGCGGCAGGTACTTCTTATGTTTTAACTTCCACTACTGTTATGAATACTGCAGCAGTAAATGGCGCTTATGCAACTCCAGTTCAATTAATTGCAGCTCCAGGAGCTGGCAATGCCATTATGGTTCTCAATGCTCAGATTGGTACCGTAGTAGGAACCTCTGCTTTCGCAGCCGGTGGTGTAGCACATGTTCAATACGGTAATACAGTACATGGTGGTGGCAGCAATGCATTGTCTGCAACAACTCCATCAACCGAAATTACAGCTGCTACCTCGCAGATTTACAGCCAGTTAGGTTTAGGCTCTATAGCTACAACTGTAAGCACTGGCATTAGCGGTTTAGGTATTTTCTTCTCTAATGCAACACAAGCCTTTACTACGGGTGTTGGCAGTACTGTAACGATTACTTTGACCTATGTTATTGTTCCTGTCATAGTTTAATTTGTAGGATTAGACCCTATCTAAGTAATGGGTAGGGTCATCTAACATTGGAGAGAAAATGGATAAAGCATATTTTGAAGCGCGTGTTGAACAGTTGATGAAAGATGCTCAGCAGTCGATTGCCAATCATAATGCACTTCTAGGTCAGTTAGCAGAAGCAGAAAATACGCTGAAAGCTTTTGCTGAAAAAGAAGCTAGTGTTATAGAAGGCGAGTTCGTGAGCGCAGCTGAAGCTGAAATGACCAAGTTGGGAAACCAGGCGGTCTCGGCAGTTGAAGCAAAAGCAGGACAGATAGTAGATGCTGAAGTTGCGAAGCTTTAAGCATTGTATAAAGCGTGAATGGAAGATATTTAGGTTTTATCTAAAGCTTAGATATCTTCGTTTTAAAAGCCGTTACGTCAATAAGGATATTGAGTTATGAAATCGGAAAAACTTGTGGATGGTAGCGGTCCTGGTTATAAAAAAACCATGAAAACTCCCGCTAAGCATAAAGAGCGTAGCTCCAAGGATATGGGTCCAGAGTACGTTAGTAAGATGAAAGATCCAAAGAAGATTAAATCTGCTGGCATTAAAGGCAAAGGAAAGCTTGATGGCAAGCTAGAAATGTCTAAACGTAAAAAAGATCCCAAAATGTAATTAACCACAACCTAAAAAGGAATTTAGTGATGAAAAAGAAAGATGGCAAAAAAATGATGGCTGATGGACCTAAGTGGGCTGAAGGTCCTGAAAACATGAAAATGAAAATGGGCGAAAAGAAAGGCGACGCCAAAATGGGCAAAATGAAAATGTCCAAAGGCAAAAAAGCTTGCAAGATGTAAGATGAAAGGCCGTGAAGAGCATAAACTCCAAGCGGCCTTTTTTGCATGGCTACGCTACCAATACCCTTATTTGGCTGATATTTCTTTCGCTATTCCTAATGCTGCTAAGCGTTCTCCTCAGCTCGGAGCCTATCTTAAAGCAGAAGGGCTCAAAGCAGGGGTCTGGGACGTGTTTATTCCTTGGCCTACCAAGAAGCATCCCGGACTCTGGTTAGAGTTTAAAATCCATCCCAACAAGCTCACAGATACTCAGAAGATATTCCGAGATAAGCTTACAGAGCTTGGCTATTCTATGGCGGTCGTTTACACTCTGGAAGAAGCTGTCAGCGCTTTAAGGCATTATATTATTGGGTTTGAGAGGGATAGGTTTAAATGAGCATAATAATCGGATGTTCTGAAAAAGATGACAGATACACTATTGAAAAATGGCGTATGGGGGATTTTTTCTTAACTGAAGTCATGGAGTCACTCATTGTTATTAATAAAGAAGAAATTGTTGGGCTTAGAGATTTATTGTTAAAAGAATTTCCACTAGAAACTGAAATAGAAGACTTACAAGAAAAAGTTGAGGCGATAACCAAAGTAACAAATGAGTGGCTAGAAACAAAAAGCCAGTAATTATAGTTACCGGCTTTATACGTGTTTACTGGGCTCATTAGCCATGAATTATAGGATAGCAAGAAATACCCCTTAGAGGAAGAATAGTTAATAAGCTTAAACCCACGGAACGGGTATAAAAGAGGTCAAGGAATGATTTCACTGATTCAGTTACGTCACGATATTATTCAACCCGCTCTTAACGATCTAGGAATATACTCCGAAAACGCTGAAGAGCTTCTAGTAGCCACTTGCTGCCAAGAATCTCTTTTAGGAAGCTATGTAAGACAGGTGCATGGCCCCGCCTATGGTATTTACATGTGTGAAAAGGATACTTATCTAGACATTTGGAATAACTATATAAGCAATAATACCGTTCTAAAAGAAAAGATATTAAAGTCTAATAATTATAGCGCTCCTCCTTCATTTGACCATCTTATATTTAACCTCAAATACGCCACTCAGATAGCCCGAATATTTTATTCTAGGATAAAGGTTCCGTTGCCTGCTAAAAACGATTTAGAGGGCATTTGGAACTATTATAAAGTGCATTATAATACTGTGGGTGGAAAAGCTACTGAGTCTGAGTTTATGAACAATTATCTTAAATTTGTGAAGAAAGGAAGTCATTGATCATGGAAGATAAAATCCATCAAATTCAATTAGAAAAAATTAGAACTCAGTTATTTAGCGCTAAGCAATTAATGCATATTTTGAGAGATCAAATTGTGATCAGGGACAAAGAAATTAAGGAGCTACAGGCTGAACGAGATAGCTTAAAGCAGTCTGTTAACAATCTTGAAAGAGTAGCTGAAGTCTTTGGTGGAAAAGATGATCCAAGGAAACCTATCGATACCAGATCTTCCTATACATATTGTAATCCTACCTCTTAAAATAATTAAAAAGTATACATTCTTTTCGTTAATCACCTTTTAAATAATAAATCTATAACAGCATACACAGTCATCTTTGCAACAAAGTATGCTATAGCTCCAACACAATATACCACGAAGCATATCCATATGAAATTTAGGTATTCACAAATCATTTCCACTATGGCATCCTTAGATATGCGTTTCCTGTCTCAACAGCTAGTTTTACCTTGGGCTAGCTGTTCTTTTTGTATTATCTTAATTACATTTCTCTCTACCACCTCTATTTTAGCTCCCAGAATGTTTTGAGAGAAAGTATAAATTCTATCTAAGTTTTCCAATTTTAACTCAATAGCATCAAGCCTTTCATTTAGTTTTTTATAGGTATCTAAAGTTTCTTCGCTCATATTTTCCTTGATATTCATAATAAAGTTTTCCTCAATCTTGTTTATTAACGCATTCTGTTAATAAAATTTCTTTAGTTTCTTGTACATCTGCCTTCATTTCTAATAGCGCTTCGGTCCTAAATAGATTAAAGATAAGCAATACTAATATTGCGCATTCTAAGGCCATTAAAACGGTATCTCATCATCAAAGTCCGCATCTTTTTCAATAGTAGTAGCATAGAGATCCTTGGTATCTGTAGGCGTCATGTTAGTCTTGATGTCTTTAGACGCTGCAATATATTGCTCTACAGCAATCTTAGGCGCATAGCCTGCAGATTCGCTCCAATGCAACATACATCTACCTTTCTTATACATGAGCATTTCAGTGTTCAAGGTTCCGCCACTAAAAGCCTCTGGCACTCCAAAGCAATCCACCAGCTGCTGAGCTTTCCATTTCATGCGCGGTATGAGCGGGATATATTCATTAATGAGCCCCTCTCCACCCATCTCATCACGAGCCTTTAGGAGCACCTTTATCATTGGGTTACCATTCTTGCTAAGCAGCCTGCGGCCGTCTTGATCGGTATCATAGACTTTTACAATGTCTATTGTTGCTGGACCAACTCCTAAAGGAGTTTTGCTTGATGATTTATTGTCTTCTCCAAAACTAAACATTTGCCCATCCTTCTTTTTTCTCTAACAATCCAAGTACTAATTTATCCAAAGCAGCTTTAGGTGCATCTGCTAATCTTTCTACTTTAAAAGTTCCAAGCCATTGTTTCATGATGCCATCACGAGATGCTTCATCATATTGCTCTTTCCATAATTCTTCTATTTGACGTACTGTTCTTAATCGATCATCTGGAATAGCATTTATTGCTGGCCTGGGAGGAATGATTTCTCCCCTATCATTTACAGCATTACCGTCATCATCTTTAGAGGTAAAGCCCAAAACAGCTCCCAAGCTATATCGTCTAGCATAGGTGATCACGGAGCCTACGCTCTGGGCTTTATTCATTCTACCACCCCCATCCAAGGCCATCTCAATCGTTCCTGACATCCACTCACCAGACTCGTGCATAAGCACTGTTTCAACACTTACACGCTCATCAGCAGTTCCACAGAACTGCACGACTGACAAGCCATGAGCTGATAATAAAGGCCTGGCAAGAGTAAGCATTTCATCTAATTGCGCATACATAATATTCCCATGCGCTCTAGATGTTTTAGGAATGTCTGTAACTTGTCCCTGAAAAGCCGATAACGCTTTTGCTAATGCACCAATAGTCTCAGATTTTTGCATATAATTTATCCTTTAATTACAATCTTGTGTAATTATAACCTATAGTTGTTTTATGTCAACATGGCTGGGATAATATCTTTTTTGTTTATTTTCAAAGATTTTCTCAGTTTTATTTACACAGACAAAATCTTCATATATTGCAGAGACATCATTGCTAGGATCGACACAGCTTTGGAGCATAGCTCTGTCTAAGTCTGTGAGTTCTGCATAAGATCTAATGAAAGGGTGCTTTCTAGAAATGGTAGTGAATAGTTGTTTAGCGTGTACACTTAGCATCCATGCTACTCCTGTAAAGTTGGATCAATTCTGGTTTGAAGATATCTGGGCGTAGCTCGTGCGGTAATACAATGCCATTGGTGAGAATGCATAGGTCTACTACGTCGAATGGACTTAGAGCTCTTGAAAGGCGTTTTGCATTATAGAGTCCGCTTTGTGGAGCTTTTATTTTTTTAGCTATCGTTACTATAGATGAGTCTATTTTATCTAGCGCATCAAATAACTTTTTATAAGCTGCTATTGTTTTTTTATTAAAGGGAGGCTGTGATCGTTTAACTAATTTTTTCATTTTCTTCCCTGATTTTATAAATGACGCATTTGATACTATCGTAATGTGTAATCTTGTCAAGGGAAGGTGCGGCACCCCCAATAAGCTGGTGGTAGCTTACTAGAAACTAGGGCCCCTAGTGGTGCCGCGACTTTATACTAGAGACTTATAACTTAAAGTCAAATTTATCACTTTTTTCATCAAAGCTTTCATTAGATCTTATAGAGTTCGTAGAGTCTGACAGACTTTGCTTTCTGTAGTTCTCTGATTCTTGAGATACTTCGTTAAGAGAATTAAAAGATTCAAGATTAGGATCAGACAAGCTTCTTGGTCGTCGAAATAAAACCGGAAGAGATTTAGAAGCATTTGCATTTGACCTAATGCTTATCATCCTAGCAGCACCTACGGAGCCTCTAATAATCGCTTCTAATAACTTTAGAATGGAAGAGCTTTGGGTCTGGTCTGGTAGATTTAATATATTCCATTTTGGGTATGTATCTAAGGGTCTTGCAATAGCTATTTCGCAAAACATGTCCATACGATTTTCCCAATCTTCCAGAAACATTTTCTTAACGCATTCGTTATATTCTTGATTCAAATGATAAACAAAAGCAGCTTCAGATATATGTCGACCTATCTTCAAATTGTCTAGTTTTAAAACCATAATTTGTTCTATGTTACATAACGTCAATTGCAAATTCAAAATAACCTCCAAAAATTAATCAATGTCATTATTTAGCGTGGCGCATTACACCACATTGTAATCATAATGTAAAGTCTTATATCAAAAATTAATTTGCTTTACACTGGATTGGTGTATTTAGGAGGATTCAATGCAAGAGCCAGAATTATTTATGGGTGTACCCATAACCCGATACGATATTAAGCCGATGGATGCCAAGGTATTTATTTGTGAACAGTGTAAACAAGAGTTCTCACATGTGTTGCTTAACAGAACTTACTTTTCTAGAGGCTTTAAAGAACAGGTGCCAAAGTTTTGTTCACCTATTTGTAGAAGCACTGCACACAAGAAACGAAAAAAGAAAGAAGCTAATCGGCTAAAATAGTTGAAATTGCTGATCGAGTTGCGAATAAAGTAATTTTGGTACATAGTCGATGTTTAATATTTTTGACTTTGCTCAAGGATTAGAGCGACAAGATGACAGCAGGGATGATTGAGATTCTAGGGGACAGTGACGATGTATGCCGACCAAGCTTCGCATCGTCACTTCTAGGAGTTATCTAGTTTAGTTGTTACGCAACTGAACCGATCCTGCTATTTTGCCGTGCGCAATCCCTAGAGTCAAGTTTTAATTTTGATTTTAGGAGAAACGGAATGTCTTCATGGTTAATTGGTCGTACCAAATACTTCATATCTATGCCAGTAGTCGAACTTGCTTTAGGGGACGACGAAGCCCGAATAGTTTCTATTATCCATCACTTTATCGATCAAGAGCATAATGAAAAGATAATTGAGGGAAGAAAGTGGACCTATAGCACTTATAGAAAATGGAGAATTCATGCACCTAAATTATCTGAGCGAACTATACAAAGAAAAATATTAAAACTAGAAGAAACTGGCATCGTTCTTTCAATCCAGCCAAATCATTATAAAGGCGATGATACAAAATGGTATTCATTAAATTATGAATTAATTGAAGAGCTTACGCCTAAATGGAACGCTGCTTACAAGCGATTTTGTGATGAAATAAATACTAAGACCCCTAACGTCAAATTGTCACCACCCCCCCATGACAAATTGGCACCTTCTCTTAAGACTGAATACTCTCATGATCTGAATACTCATAAAGGAATATGTAAGAAAGATAAAAATATAGATTATGACCCTGCGGGCCCTAATCCTGTCGTGAGCTCTTGTAGCGATGAATTCGAAGAAAGATGGAAAAGGTTTTACAAGCTTCAAAACAGAGGAAGCAAAAAAGAAGCATTCAAAATGTGGAAGAAAATGAAGAATGCCAAAAACAAAGAAGACCAACTAGATATCCCGGCAATAGATAAAGCTTTAACAGCCATGGAAACATTAAAAGCACATTGCAAGGCAACAGGAGAAAAATGGTTAAACGTACATTATTTTGTTCGTTGGCTAAGCAATCAAAACTGGAAAGACGATTACAGCCCTTCTGAGATACCACCCAATGGTAAGGCATTACCTGGTGGCAAAAAACCTTATCAGCGCGATTCTAGGGCCATTGAAGAGCAAAAAGAGACAGCACTCTGTGCCGAAATTAAATCTTTAGAATCGAGTCTTATGCCAGTAGAGGCAAAAAGACAAAGGATAGTTACATTACTAAAAGATGTTAAAAACAAAACAAGGAGAAATATGATTCAAGATATTATCGATAACTTAAAGTAGGAACATCATCATGGACGATAGAACAGACCTAGACAGCGTGTCAGAAGGAATTTTAGCTAACGAGCATCTTAGTGATATCGCAAAATACCATGAAAGCAATCATAGGTATATGACTAGCAAAGATAGCTTTAAGAGAGATTACTGGATGCGAAAGATGATCTATTATCGAGATAAGTGTAATGGCGAAACTAGCTATAATGCTTTTTAAAATGTTAATGGTATAAGATAGTGAAATTACTAACAACAAGGAAAATGATTAATGAAAATTATTGAAGAACATTTTTTATTAAATGAAAATGGATTTTTAGATCAAGCGCATTTTCAGTCTTCAATGTCTAAGTATGAAGATGTTACAGATTGGTTTCAGAATTGTTTTAAAAAAACTTCATTATACCCACCGATATTGGATGCTATTGAAAGAATAACAAAAACTAAAGGTCTACCAGCAGAACTAATGATTTATTTGTTAATTCTACATTTCGGATCAAATGGCGAAAGTGGAATTTACGAAACTGATGAAAGTGATAATTTGATGAAAATTAATGTATCGTCTCTCAAAAAAGGATTAAAAAAATATCAATCTAAAATTGATCCACAGGCATATAATTTTATTAAAATATTATTAAATATGAAAAAAAATGTTCCATTTACAAAAGATAATCCTATACCTATGATTAACACTTCTTTATATTCTGCTAATTATTAAAAGGATTTAAAATGAACACAAAAGACAAACGCATAGCCAAAATGGAGCAATATATTCTCAAAGCTTATGAATTATTATCTGAAGTTATGGAGGAAGAAGATCCTGCGGTAACGAATAAATGCGTTGCAGATACTTTCCAAGAAGTAATTGAGGCACTAATGTTAGATTTAGAAGATCTCACTGCTGCTATGGTGCATCACGACAAACTAAACAAAGGACCATGAATGAAACAAATCATTGCTAATATTATTACTGAAGAGCTTAAGTTTATAAGCAAAACTGAATTTGATTTAGCATCCCTGCGCGATTGGACGCTTAATACCGAGCATAAAGACATAGATACTCTATGTGATACCTTATGTGCAACAATGTACACCATTATTTTAGATTTAAATGAACAGGAAAGAAAACTATCTTATCTAGAAAACATTATCACGGAGGAAACTAATGACTGACGAAGATGTAATCAAATTACTACAAATTTATTGCCCTGATGTTCCACTAGAACGGATCACCAATATCCTTTATGGTGTTAAAGAAGAATTTAATAAATTCATGGAAGAGGAAGAACTATGTCCTGTGAACGTTGTGGAGCAATAGAGAACATCTTTGAATCAGCCCCTTGCTGGCATTGCAATTATCCTGGACGCGATTCACGTTCCGAAGAGATGATCGCCTTTGATGCAAAGCAAGAAGAAAGTTATGAACCAATGAATATGTGGGATGAAGAATGAATCACTATGAGCCATCATTTCTGGATTTAGTATATAACCCAGAGCGCTATCCGCACCAAGTACAATCTTTGGATAACTTTGCTGCAGAGTTCCAGCGGATAATAGATAAGAAATTAGCTAGTGGAGAATTAAACAAATACTTTGGTGAAGACCATGAACAGATTGCTTAGCAGGGTAAGAGGCTGGTATACCAGGCATATGCTCACTGCAAGGCTCCCAGCTAACGATAGCGAGTATTTTCCCGGACTACGTAGGCTACCCCAGTGGATAGAAGCTATCGCCAAACGTTGCGACCTACAGAGCCGTTCTGTTATAAGTGAGATACGATACAAGTACTCAAGGATTTGAGTCATTAAAATGGATAATATATTTAAGCATCCTACTTTCTCCAGAGCTAAAGTAGAACAAAATGCGGATAGTTATTTGTTTGAGTATAGTGCTCCTTTCATCATAGTAGATACTTTAAGAAATGTGGAAACAGGGGGCGTCGATTATGATGTAACCTTTGGGGATTATAAGCAGGATGCGGCTCTTACTTTGACGATGAGTCGGATGATGTTGAAAGAGATGGTTGATATTTTAAAAGTGAAGTGTGAGTAATTATGAATATACCATTATCCACTGATGACAAACTAGAAATCATATACCAATTTTGTTTGTGGCACATGCGCGATGATTTACGTGATATGAATAATTGGGAAGACTCGCGATTACCTAATGATGAGGCAGCGGTGAAATGGTATGAGATGCGAAAAAAACTTGGCATGTTGCGAGGAGAATAAAATGGATCGCGTAGATATAGTAACAATAACATTATCAATAGCATTTTTAATTGGCGTGGTAGGCTATACATGTGTAGTTGCAATCCTATGAGCTTCAAAGAGATAACAGCGTATGTATTATGTGCAGCTTTAGGAGCATTTTTTTGGGAATGTTTTGTGTGGTTGAATGAGGGAGGTTTAACATGACAGAAGAAGAAAAAGTAACCATTATTAGAATGGGGTCAGCGGATAGCCAAGAGCCAGAAAATGAAGAAACGAAAGGAATGGCTTTGTTGGAGAGAATACATTCATTACAAGTGATTATTTTTATTTTATTGTTAGTTAATTTATTGATTAGCTGTTGGTCTCTTTTTAGATGATGAGCTTATCTGAATTTCGAGAATGGATCACCACCGATCCTGGAGCTTTTAGAATTCTAAGAGCAGCAGTAGATTATGTTAAGCAAGTAGATATTGGGTTACCAGAAGAACTTATTCAGGAGCGTGCTATACGCCGCTTACATACGATGTATTTTCCTGACCCACAACCCGAAGAAAGGAATAGACAACGCTAGAATTTAATGTCATATTCAAATTGTCCCCCTTCTGGTCTGGAGCAATGCTATGGATAGCCGCCTCTGGTCAATATTAAAGATAGTAGTTCCATCACTTATATCCTTTGTATGCGGATATTTTGTTCCAAATAATAGCTTTGAAAAAGCGGTCGAATGTTTCATTAAAGAAGAAACTGGTATAGAAGTGGACTTTCACCCCGATCCTACCGAATGCCCGGTAGATATTCCCTTTAAACCAACTTGCGGAGACCATAAACGAAAATAACCGTTGTGCCGGAGGTGCAACATGAATGTACGAGATAAACCACCTTACTTACCTTACCTAGAAATCCCAAAGCCAGTCTTGTTCAGTGACCCTAAACAGTTATATCTTAAACTTATCGATAATGGATGGTTTCAACGGATTGACACCACTAAGGCGGATGAGATGATACGATTTTGGGAAACACAAAAAGAACTTGCGCAAATGGATGCTATGCGCAAACGTTCTCTCCGGAATAGAAAAAAGGGAGCACCCCTGCCAGAAAGCTTAATACCTTCTTCTGGAAGCTTCCGTAATATGGAGATGGATATCGTTTGGGAAGAAGACGAGTTTCCTAAAGAGCCTCCCAGGCTGGAGCGGCGCAATGCTGTTTGTGTGCCAGAAGAGGAACTTAAAAGTTTTAATCCCTTAAACCCCGATCACTGGAACTGGTCTAATTGCCCAGCAATGAAAGAGCTAGATGAAGAAGAACTTTCTAGACCTATTCTGTTCAGGCAGAATTCGGAGGATCTTCTGGAGCCAAAAACTCCAAGACCGCTTCATGATATAGGTATAATGCTAGAGCTTAGGGAACCAGAAGGTCCAGAGTCTAGATTAACTAGCTGTCCAGTAACTCCGGGAAATAGTCCAGATGAAATATTAAGCTTAGATTCCTTAATACATAAATTAGACTGGGAGGCTTTAGGAGCTAAGGAGCCAGATAGAAATCCGACTCCTAAGAAAAGACTGAAGATGTTTTAAGGTTTATCGCGATTTAACTGGCGAACTATATCTTTTAAACTTTCTTCGGCTTCATCTAATAAATCATCTGTTTGTGTTGCAACATTCCTGGTATCAGGTTGTGAACACATTGGGCATATCTCGAAGGCTTTAGCATTATTAAAAGCTAAAAGCAGAGGAGTGGATATTTTTTGCTCCTCTTCTCTTGGTAAGGGCTTTAAAGTTATTTGGCGCTCAGGTTTTTCACTACGCTTCTTAACAGCCCCGATAGGGTTTTCAGGAGCTTGTCTAGCAGGCCTTCTGAAAAAATCTAGAATATTTTGTCCCGCTATTAGATAAGAGCTCATAAAAAAGTCGATGGCTTTTATTGGAGCTAAAATTAAATCTCTAATTCTAAAATTGGCCCAAAACTGTTTCACTTCTTCACGGTTCATTTTGCCTCCTTAAGGCTTTTAATTTTTACACTTTTATCTATTAGAAAATCTAAGGCTTCAGAACGTTTTAGAGAAGCCAGTTGATTTCTGTTTAGATTTTTTTGCGCATCAGGGTCTTCTAAAAGTCTGATACGCATCTCTAGTTGCGCTATCGATGCTACAAGAGCATCGAAGGTTTTAATGCTTAGCTCCATTATGCTTCCCTTCTTAGCTCATTAATTACTATGTCATACCATTCATCAGGTACTTCTTCTACCCTTCCTTGTATGACGCATTGCATTAGATATTCTATGTAGTCACTAATGTGGTCTGCGTAGCGATCTTCCGGATTCATTTTTTCATTCCCTTTTTTACAATGTTAAATTCTCCGCTCGTTTCATATTCGAGCCAGTTGTTATCTCCCATATACATAAGCTTCAAAATATTTTTATCTTTTTTGGGAGCCTCCAAGAAGTCTTCAGATCCTTTAATCCGCGCACCTTTGCTGAACAACAAAGATTGTTCTTTACGTAGATATATACGAATAGGACGGTCTATAGCAGATATCATAATAAGTTCTCTAAACTTATCTTCTTCCCATAGTGGAAGGAAAAACTTCTCGTCTTTTACGTTTACTGCTTTCATTATTTACCCTTGTCTAATATTTGTCTTTATGTTCTTCAATATATTTTTTAGCTAAATCATTTAATATGTAACTGACTGTGCGATCCTGTTCTTTTGCTACTTTCTTAAGTCCAGCTAATACTGCAGGCGTAAGACGTATATGAAATGTAACGCTTCGTGTTTCTTTTGCATCCATTAGTACTCCGTTGTGGCATTAGTCTCTACGGGGGTCATAGTACTGATCCGGAAAATTCTCGTCAAGCCATTTATCATAATCTGCATATTTAGCTTCAAAACGCATCTTTTCTTGTTCAGCTAGCTTTTTATCTCCCGTTAAAGAACAAGATCTTTTTTTCGCTTTAGGATGACTTCCATCAAATAGTTCTTGTACATATTTTACATTGCCAATTAATTCCATAATGTTCATGCCGCTACTCCATGTATTTCACTAGATAAAGTTAAAGCTCTAACAAGCTCTTGTTTAACAGTTTTAAAGCATTCAATTGCTTCGGTTTTGTTGATTTCTTTGTTGCGCAAATTACTAAAAATAGCATCGATATATAGTATTTGCTTAAGAATGCGGGTGTGCATTTCCCATGAAACGCAATCTAAATCCGCTATTCTTTCTCGTAAACAATTTTCTATTAAATAATCTGATACCTTACTCATAAATACTCCCAGATTTAAGTTACTTGACCTTAATTAAGTCTCTAAAAAACACTTCCCATCCCCGAGCAGAGTCAGTGGTTTCTGCTACTGCTTCGTAAAGCTTTTTCCAGTCCTCCAACGTTTTAATGCTGTTGAGAAGAGGGTGCTTGTACAGGGGTTCGTTATCTTTATTTGGCATTTTTGTCTCCGGTTCAGTTGTTGTCCCACTTGAGACAGTATATGCGGTGAGATACGTTTGTGTCAACAGTAGATACATAATAATTTATCAACAAAGGAAGGAAGAAAATTTCCTCTACCCTTGCAGCTACACCATTTACAAGATATGATTCAGTTAATTGATACTAATAATGGATTATTGATGTTAGTTAGATGTAATAGATGTAAGGGCGGCAAGCAAGTCCAAGGAATGGGTATGATTCTGGAAGACTGCGAAGAATGTAATGCCGAGGGGTGGATCACAGTAGAGAAAGCAATTGCAAAGGATGTGCAAGATGACGAAAAAAAAGGAAGCACAAAGTCCAGCAAGTCCAATAAAAAAAGTTCAAAAGAAAGTATCTAAAACACGACCAGGAATGGGCGCTCCATCCTTAGAATATACCGATGAAATGGGTGATTATATTTGTGAGTTAATAGCAACTCATGAGACGTCTTTAGAAGATTTATGCCGCCAACATCCAGAAATACCTTCTCATGATACTATTTATAAGTGGAGACTAAAAAATAGTCATTTTGCTGAGATGTTTCTACACGCAAAAAGAGAACAAACTTTTCTTATTACTGCAGAATGCTTAAGAATTGCTGATGATGACAGCAGAGATATGTATGTAGATAAAGATGGGAGTTTAAAACCAAATGCTACCGCTGTCGCTAGAGATGCTCAACGAATTAAAGCAAGACAATGGCAAGCAGCGCGTTTGCTCCCTAGAGTATTCGGGGATAAACCCAGCGAAGACTTAGCAGCACAAAATGCTCAGCTTGTAGAAAGTGTAGCATTACTCCAAGCCAAATTAGCAGCTACTCAAGAATTAAACAAAGCGCATGAAAAGGAATATTGATGAGCTCGATCTCTTACGTGCGCAACTATGGGGCTCTTTCCTGGACTTCACTCAGTGCTTTTTCCCGTTGGTCACAGGACGAGAGTTTAAACTATCCCAGCCTTTGGGAAGGGAATCTCACTTCATTACTATATCAAGAGAACTCACCAGCGTGGCTAGGATGCAAGCTACAAGCTTACTTATCAATGTTCCCCCTGGACATGGCAAAAGCACCCTATTGGCATACTGGGTGGCTTGGAGCTTGTCCAAATATCCTCGCTCACAATATCTCTACATCTCGTATGGACATGAACTAGCTACTAAACACACTGAGATGATCCGACGCATTATCACTAACAGCCATTACCGTAATCTCTTTGGTATTGAAATTCGTCATGACATGAAGGCTAAAGACCATTTCGTCACAACAAGTGGCGCAAGCGTGAAGGCCTTTGGTTCTAGCGGCCCAATCACCGGCCAGGATGCCGGTCTTCCCAACTGTGAAGAATTTTCAGGAGCAGTAATAATAGATGACGCACACAAGCCCGATGAGGTACATTCGGACACGATCCGACAAAGAGTTATCGATAATTATCGAGAAACAATTCTACAACGCCCACGCGGCCCAAATGTGCCAATCATTTTTATCGGGCAAAGACTGCATGAAGATGACCTTCCATCGTACATGCTCTCCGGCAGAGATGAGAGGATATGGCGAAGAGTTGTTCTTAAAGCCATCGACGATGCGGGCAACGCTCTCTATCCTGAAGTAAATCCTTTATCTCAGTTATTAGAAAAGAAAGAAAAGAATCCATATGTCTTCTCAAGCCAGTTTCAACAAGAGCCAGTTCCAAGTGGGGGCGCGCTCTATAAGGTGCATAACTTCCCAATATTGGATGAAGAACCAAAAATACTCTATACCTTCATTACTGCTGATACTGCTGAGACAACTAAATCATATAACGATGCTAGTGTCTTTAGCTTCTGGGGACTATACAGGGTAGTTGAGTACGGTAGGGAGACTGGGCAGATAGGCTTACATTGGTTAGATTGTGTTGAGCTTCGGGTTGAGCCCAAAGACCTACGAGATGAATTCATTCTTTTCTACACAGAATGCATGCGCCACCCTGTTAAGCCTTTGCTGGCAGCTATAGAGAAGAAGAGCACAGGCGTCACACTTATTAGTGTGCTACAAGAGATGCGTGGCTTACAGATACGAGATGTTCCACGAACAGCAGCCTCTAAGAGCAAAGCAGATAGGTATATAGCTATGCAAGATGTGATTGCTGCTAAGCTAGTTTCCTTTACGCAAGACGCTAAGCATGTAAATATGTGTATCAATCACATGATTAAAATCACTGCTTCGGATTCCCATCGTTGGGACGATATAGCTGATACGTGCTGGGATGCATGTAAGATAGCTCTCATAGATAAAGCTTTTCACCACAATCTAATAGAAGAGAACAAGCGAGACAATGTGGTCACAAGCTTAGCAGATGCGTTTAAAGAGAAGGTGCAAGCACGACAAGCCTGGTACTAACAAAAGGAGTTGCGACATGGAAGTTGCAAAGAAACGTCAAGATATGCTCGGTGATCTTAAGAAGAAAGTTAATCTCTCTTATGATGTTAGCCGCAAAAACAATGAACGTTATCACATGTTCATGCATTTCGTCTTCGATTCAGCTTTAACTGCGCAACAGCGTGGCAGTTTGCAGATCCTTAAAAAGCCTCCTTTGGAGTTCAATATCCTTGAGCCTGCGGTTAATGCGCAGATAGGTGACTTTGCCAAGCATGAGCCTTCTATTACTGCTCGTGCAGCCGATGGCATGCGCATTGAAGATATGACTGAAGAGTTTATGCAGCAGTTAAATGTCTTACAATGGCATCTTAGTGAGATCTTCAATGAAGTTCAAAATGACGGCTTGCAGGCAAAGTACTTTGCAGATTTACTTGGAGGCGGCTTTACAGTAGGTGAAGTAACAACAGAATATGTTAACGATAAATCCTTCGATCAAGTCATCAAAATTGAGAGGGTATTCGATCCTACTTTGTGCGGCTTTGACCCTATGGCCCGGCTCTCTCACAAAGGAGATGGACAATACTGCTTTAAACTCATTCCTAAGACTATCCAAGACTTTAAAGAAGAATATGGCGCAGAGGCAGCTAAAGGCTTGCGATTCAAGAACACGGCTAATGTAGGAGAATTCGCTTGGTGCTTTCAGCAACAAGATAATCCTATCATTCTTGTTTGTGAGTACTACAACAAAAAGAAAACCAAAACTAAAATCGTAAAGCTTTCCAATGGCCATGTTGTTACTAAAAAGCGTTATGAAGAGTTCATGGTGCAGTGGAATGAGATGGGCTATATCGAGCAGCCTCCCTCGATCATTGAAGAACGTATGTCGAATATTCAAGTGATTGAGCGCTATACTTTTGTAGAAGATAAAGTGCTCGAATATAAAGAAACTAATTTCTCAATGCTTCCGTTAATTTATGGAGCCGGAAATAGTGTTTGGTTACGGGATGGCGAGAAGGCTGCTTCTTACGAGATGACAAGACCTTATTGCTATAATGCGATGGGTATTCAGCGTCTTATGAACTTTGCTGGCCAGACTGTTGGTGGTGAAATTGAAAACATGGTCGCGCATAAGTTCAAAGTTTCCAAAGAATCTATTCCAAAGGACTATCAAGAAGCTTATAGAAACGTTCAGCAAATGGATACGCTGGTTTATAACGAGTTTATGGATGGTGACACTAATGTTCGCCTAACGCCACCAATGGAAATTCAGCGTACACCTACGCCCCCCATTGTTGAAAATACTTTCATGGGTTCATCAAAACTTACCCAGATGATTCTCGGTAACTTGAACATGGTACAAGGCACAAATGAAAACAATGTGTCTGGTAGAGCTATAGGATTAGGAGCCATTCAAGCAAATGCGGCTTCGGCACCCTACATGATCGGCTATATT
The DNA here is from genome assembly GCA_903930665.1 of uncultured beta proteobacterium. Taxonomy (GTDB): domain Bacteria; phylum Pseudomonadota; class Gammaproteobacteria; order Burkholderiales; family Burkholderiaceae; genus Polynucleobacter. The sequence continues at coordinate 2,783 of CAIYZI010000075.1, read as the reverse complement.
AAATTCATTAATCGCATTGCTGAGATCGTAGTTGACCTAATACCAAAGTACTATGTTACTCCACGTTCGCTTCCCATTCGCAAACCTGATGGCAGACGTGGTTATCAAGTTATTAACCATCCTGAAAATCAAAGCTCTATTAGCATGATGTATGACCCAAATTCAGTTCAGATCAAAGTAGAAGCTGGTGTGAACTTGGAGATCCAAAAGTCGATGGCATTAGACCAGCTCATCAAGATGACCGCTGCAGAGCCAGTCTTCGGACAATTTATGGCGAGCGAAGGCTTAGAAACCTTACTCGATAACATGGACATTCGTGGCATTGAAGGTCTTAAAGAGAAAGTTCCAGGCTACTTAGAGAAGATGCAACAAGCACAGCAAGCTGCGCAGCAACAAGGTGATCCTATGGTGGAAGCCTCAATGGCACAAACAGAGGCTTTCAAAGAAACTGAAATGGCTAAAGTGGAGCAACGTAGACTTGAGACTGAAGGTAACTTGGCTATTCAAGCAGCTAAAGTGGCTATTGAAAAGCAAAAGACTGAGATCCAATATGCATTGGCTATGGCAAAGGTTGAGGAAGCCGCTAGCAAAAAAGAGATGGAACGACAGCGCCTAGACTCTGAAAACGCGCGCAGCGCAGTAGAGATGGCTTTAAAGGTTGGTAACTTGAGCGGCATGCAGCATTAGCTCTTGCATTCCTTTAGCCAAGGGACTAATCTGTAGTGGTATGCGACCTAGCGCTAGCAACTAGGGTGAACTTTAGTACAAAGGCATTGTACTGGCACCGGGCCTTACCGGGTGAACCTGAGAAGGGAAAATCTCTATGAGCGAAGACATGGATGTGTCACAAATTGCGGATGTAGTTGGTGAAGCTAAAGCAGAAAAGATGCTTCCTGCGAGCCACGTTGAAGCAATAGTGAAACGGGAAAAAGCAGCAGTAGCTGAGAAGCTAAATCGCGATTTCGAAGCAAGGATGCAGCAGCAACAGGCCCAGTCTATGGGCGGAATGCAAGAGCCTAACTTGGCGGATCTAGAAGCCAAAATCATGGCGCGCCTTCAAGAGCAGCAGCAAGCCCAGCAAGAACAAGTGATGCAGCAACAAAGGCAACAAGCCGCTGAACAGGTAGCCGCACAATATTATTTAAAAGTTGGAAAAGGGAAAGAAAAGTTTCCCGATTTTGATGAAATAATGGGCGACTTTAAACCTGAGGAATTTCCCGGCGTTACATTCTTGGCAGCAGAGCAGGATAACACTGATGAGATCATGCACGAGCTCATGAAGAATCCAGCTAAGTTAATTCAAATGCATACCGCAGCAACCACATCGGAAACGGTTGCGCGTAAACTGATGAAAGACTTAGCAGACTCTATCCGGGAAAATAACAAAGCGCTAGAGACTCATAAATCAGCGCCATCTCCATTGAATCGTCATAGTCCGTCACCTGGCGCAGGCGCGACTACGACTGAACGAAGCTTCAAAGGAGCCTCCTGGCTGAAAGGCTAAGAGCACCCTCCTTCCCCGTAGCGTGCCTGTAGTTTAACGAACTATAGGACGTAGCCCACATGATCCCAAATAATATTCTGGTCAATGTACCAACATATCAGCTAGCAGAGCTAGAATTCTTACAAAACAGATACGCCTTCATCAAAACAGCAAACAAGAAGTTCGAGAACTTCCATGCGCAGCAACCTACTGGCCAATTAGGTCAAACGGTTAACATCGAATTGCCACCACGAGCAACTACTGTTGCTTCTCTAGTAGCAAGCTTCCAAGGCGCTCAACAAAGATTAAACCCTTTGTCAGTAGTCGGTCAGATCTCAAGTTCATACCTATTCACTTCCCAACAATATATCTTCAACGTTGAAGACTATATGGATCGTTTCGGTAAAGCTGCTATTGATGAAATGGGCGCTAAAATCGAAGCTGACGTTGCTCAGGTTTGCGTAAGCAGCACTTACCGCTTCTATGGTAATGGCGTTACCCCTATTAATAGCTCCTTACAGTTAGCCCAAGCTTTAGCACAGTACAGAGACTTCGGTGCTGCCGCAGGAACTGCAAAAGGCTACTTACCAGTTGTTTCGATTCCTGGAATCGTCAACAGTAACTTAGGTCAGTTCGCTATGAAGCGTAATGATGAGCAAGCCAATTCATGGGAATTAGGGAACTTCTCAGATTGCGAATGGTATAGTTCTAACTTATTACCTGTTCACGTAGCTGGTACTGAAGGGCAAGCCGGTTCCACTCTAACCGTTGTAAGCACAACCTTAGATAGCACTGGCGCTGTTGCAACTATTACTTTCAGTGGTACACATAGTGCTTCTGATGCTAACTCTGTTCAACAGTACGATAAGTTCCAGTTCGTTGATGGTGTTGGCTCTTATCCTAACTTACGCTTCTTAACCTATATTGGTCGTGAAGTATCAGCATCTCCCGTTCAGTTCCAAGCAACTGCACAGGCTGCTTCTACTGGCGGTTCACAGGTTACTGTTAGCGTGTTCCCACCTTTACAAGTTAACCAAGCTAACAACCAAAATATCAACACTGCTATTGTTGCTGGTATGCAGGTTACTGTGCTTCCAACCCATAGAGCTGGTTTAATCATTGCTGGTAACCCTCTGTTCTTAGCAATGCCTCAGTTACCAAGTCAGACTCCATTCCCCACAGGTAACGCGTTTGACCCAGACAGTGGTGCTAGCTTCAGACATTACTACGGAGCAAGGTTTGGTACGGGCGAGCTCGGGACAGTGAGAGATTGCATCTGGGGGAAATTGTTGGCCCAAGA
>CAIYZI010000074.1 GCA_903930665.1 uncultured beta proteobacterium | reverse complement strand
TAATGGCATTGGCTGCTTGAGCGGAGATAGATACTCCAAATGCTAGGCTAACCAATGTGGCTAAAACGAGTAATTTTTTCATGTTTATGCTTTCAAATAAGTCTAAATAATTAAATTGGGTTTGGTTGGAATTGTTAAATGAATTAACGGCGTCCACCTCTAAAACCGCCGCCACCGAAGTGATTTCCGCCACTGGTATGAGCGCTGCCGCCTCCGAAACGATCTCCGCCGCCATTAAATTTAGCGCCCCTTGAATCTCCAAAACCGCTAGAGTCATGACCAAAACTATTTTGACCTTCGCGATTTGGGTTATTACGCTCCCCATTACGGTTGCTATCGTTGTGATCATTCCCACCGCGATCATTGTTATTCATGCCGTCTTTTTGAAGATTTTGACGTAATTGATTTCGCTCGGCATCACGGTTTCCATTTGCAGCCCCCGCTCCACCAGTATTCGCATTGCGGCGCTGTTGATCAGGACTCCAATTGCTTGTTCCGGATTTATTCCCAGACCAATTTCTGTTGGTATTGTGATTAAAGTTATTGTAGGTATTGTTATTAACGGTGAGCGAGTTGCCGCCACTACCCCAATGGCATCCACCCCAAAGTGCGGCACCTACCGCCATACCCGCTCCAAAAGAGAGGAGCATCGATCCTGCTGAATAGCCTGGAGGTGAATACGCATAGGGAGGATAGGCTGGATAAGGCCATGCTCCATAAATTACCGTAGGGTTATAAGCAGGCACATAAATTACCTGAGGGTTGGTTGGTTGAATAATGATGGCTTGTTGACTGCCGCTACCTTGCGTAGTAATTGTTTGCTGGGCATTCGTTTGCAAAGCCCCAGATTTTTTCGCTTTAGCGCGTAGTGCTTGAATGGCAGTCATCGCATCAGATTGCTGCGCTAGTACCGCGTCACCCAATTTTTGAGTCCAACTTAGTTGAGTACCCATCATCTCCAGAACTGGTGGGAATGAAATCAGAGATTTCACGCTAGCATCCCAGGTTTGTTGTTGCAGAGCTTGATTTAGTGCATCACCCTTGAGGTTCTTATTGGCTTGTAGCCAATTTGATGCCTCAGCCACTTCCAATGGATAGGTAGAGGCCATTAAAACTTGAGAAACGAGTGGATCTGGGTAGAGAGCGATTGGAGCAACCAAAGCCTCTAATTGGGCCTGGGAAAGTTTGCTGGCTTGCTGTTGACTGCTGTTTTGGGCATAGGCAACTGGCACAACAGCTGGAATGCTGAGTGTGGCCATCATGATTCCCGCTAATAAACGGGATGGAAGTCCCGCTTTTCTGGATACCAACATTGGCATTTCCTTTTTATTGATTAGTAAATTATTCTACCTAAAATTAAGAATGGAAATGAAAAGCCCCGCTAAAGCGGGGCTGTAATTATGGAAAACCCATCTAGGCTTTATTGGGCGGTAGCCGCACGAATCATTCCGGCTGCAACAGTATGGTTTGTAGCTTCATCAATCAAGATAAAAGCGCCAGTGTGTTGGGATTGTTCAAATAAGTCAGCAACAATTGGCTTTTGCAAGACAAAGTCTACACGTCCGATTTCATTGCTGGTAAGAGCGTGAATATCACCCGCATGTGAAAGTGTTTCGACATCCAATACCCTTTGAATGCCTTTGACTTTAGCTCCCACCGTATTGCTTGTATGACGTAATGCGTATTTACGACTTAAAGAGAGTGGCTCGCTGTCTAACCAGCAAAGATCAGCAGAGATGTGCTTACTTAGGGTGGGCGGATTGACATCATCGGCGCTCACAAAGAGGCAGCCTCTGGATACATCAATATCTTCCGCTAGGCGAATGGCAACAGCCTGACCAGTATGGGCAAAATCTACTGCATTATTGCCGTCTACTTGATCACGATTAGTGCGATTGCCTAAATAGATTTCAGCAATGGTAGCTTCGGAGTTACCGGGTAATACTTTAATCTTCTGGCCTTTGCTAATGCTGCCAGATTCAATTTGACCAAGGTAGCCACGGAAATCATCTGAGGCGCTTCCATCCTGACGGGCAACGTATTGAACGGGAAAGCGGAGAGCAGTTTTTTCAGATTGAGGGCTAGTGTCCAATCCTTCGAGCCATTCCAGTAAAGTTGGACCTTTATACCAAGGAGTATCTTTACTAGCAGTCACCACATTTGCACCTAGTAAGGCGGAAACAGGGATTAAGGTTGGAGTTGGTAAACCAATTTTTTGCGTTAAATCTTGAATGGATCCTTTGATGGTATTGAAGACTGTTTCATCAAAGTTAAATAGATCCATTTTATTTATTGCGAACACAACGTGGCGTAGTCCAAGCAAATGAACAATGGCGGAATGTCGTTTAGTCTGCGCGAGTAAAGATGCTGGCTTCGTGCTTAAATCTACCCGGGTGGCGTCTACCAAAATAACCGCTACATCAGATTGTGAAGCGCCAGTCACTAAATTGCGAGTGTATTGCTCATGACCTGGAGCATCAGCCACGATAAACTTACGTTTCGGGGTCGAGAAATAGCGATAAGCAACATCAATTGTGATGCCTTGTTCGCGCTCAGCTTCAAGACCATCTGTGAGCAGTGCTAAATCAACGCCAGCATCTGAAGAGGTGACGCGTGCATGCTTGGTTTTGGAGAGTGATTCAAGTTGATCAACTAAAATGGACTTAGTGTCATAGAGCAAGCGGCCAATTAAAGTACTTTTGCCATCGTCAACACTTCCAGCGGTAATGAAGCGCACCACATTTTGATGGGCGCTGAGATTATTAGATTGAGTCATCAGAAGTAACCTTCTTTCTTGCGGCGCTCCATTGAGGCCTCATTAGTTTGATCGTCCATGCGAGTAGCGCCGCGTTCAGTAATTTCAGTAATGGCGGTTTCAGCAATGATTTCTAGTGGGTTAGCTGCTGTGCTCAGAACTGGGCAGGTGCAGCTAATATCACCAACGGTACGAAAACGTACGCTCAATACCTCACTAACATCGCCATGTACTTTTGGTGTGATGTTAGTGACTGGCACCAATAGATTGTTTTTCTTAACAACTTCACGTTGGTGTGCGTAGTAAATGCTTGGCAATTCTAATTTCTCACGAGAGATATACTGCCAAATATCTAATTCAGTCCAATTGGAGATTGGGAACACGCGCATATTTTCGCCTTGAGCAATGCGGGCGTTATAGAGGTTCCACAATTCAGGACGTTGAGCTTTAGGGTCCCATTGACCGAATTCATCGCGGAAAGAGAAGATGCGTTCTTTAGCGCGAGCTTTTTCTTCATCACGACGAGCGCCACCCATTAAGGCATCAAACTCATACTCTGCGATAGCTTCAAGCAAGGTCACAGCCTGAGCAGCATTGCGGGAGTCTGTTTCTTTGCGTAAGCGCACAGTACCCTTTTTAATGGAGTCTTCGACGTGACCCACAATTAATTTCACTCCAGTATTTTCTACTACTGCATCGCGATATTGAATGACTTCTGGATAGTTATGGCCAGTGTCAATATGCAAGATTGGGAAAGGTAGTTTCACTGGACGATCGCCAAACTGAAATGCTTTGCGAGCAAGGTGGAACATGACAATGGAGTCTTTTCCGCCTGAGAAGAGCATTGCGGGGTTAGGGCATTGCGCTACTACCTCGCGAATAATGTAGATAGATTCGGCTTCAAGCCAATCCAAGTGATCATCTAGTAATTTTTGTTCTTGCATTCTGAAAAATCGTTCTTTGCTTAAGTTAATTCGAAAATACGGTAATTTTTTATTAGACTTGCTTATTGACGTGCAAGCCACATTCTTTGCTATCACTTTGTAACCACCACCAACGTCCAGCACGAATATCCTCGCCCTTTTTAACTTGGCGTGTACAAGGCTCACACCCAATACTTGGGTAGCCTTTTAAATGAAGCGGGTGAATAGGGACATTTTCTTGTTTGATGTAAGCCCAGATATCGGATTCAGTCCAATCAAACAGTGGATTGAATTTCGCAATACCTCTTGACTCATCATGCTCTTCAAAATGAAGATCTATACGCGTAGTAGATTGCTCGCGTCGTTGACCGGTGAGCCAAGCATCAGCACCAAGTAAGGCGGCATTCAAAGGTTTAATCTTGCGAGCACCGCAGCAGGCTTTTTTAGGCTCTTCGCCTTCATAGAAGCCATTCATACCATATTTATCAATAAAAGCCTGGATATCACTTTCATCTGGATAAACCTTGGCAATAGTGATGCCGTAATGATCTTCTGTGGTTTTAACCATATCCACCGTTTCTTGATGAAGACGGCCAGTAGCTAAAGTAAATAAAGCGATTTTTGCTTTCGATTTACAAATTGCATCGGTAAGGACCATATCTTCAGCAGCCAAACTGGTGGCAAAACGCACACTCTTAAAGCGCTCAGAAATACCTTTTAAGCGATTAATGAGCGCGGCTGATTTCTCAGCTAATTCCGCTGGCGAAATAGTGCTTGGAGGAATTGTCCAAAGTTCAGGTGTCATCATGAGGAAATTAATTTAATGCCAACTAAAAGTAATGTTCCTGCAAGCGTTGTTCTTGTGGCTCGCTCAGAAAGTACGCTAGACAGTTTTGCGCCGAGCCAAATAGCTGGCACCGAGCCTAATAATAAGCCAAATAGCAAGTCAAAATGAACGTTACCTAACCACCAATGCCCTAAGCCTGCCAAAGCGGTTAAGGGAACTGCATAGGCAATATCTGTGCCAGCAACCTCAGCAGCCTTAAGATGTGGGTATAACAGTAGGATGAGGGTCGCACCAATGGCCCCAGCACCAATGGAAGAGATAGTCACAAGTACACCAATCACTGCGCCCACTAGGATGGTCCCAAATTTTAATGCGTTACCGGTTGGTGAATATTGTGGATGCGTTTGTACCCATTTAAGAATCTTGGTTCTAATCAGAAGAGATGCTGCCGTAAGTAAAACGGATACTCCTATTGAAATGCTAATGAGGTGATTCCAGTCTTTGGAAACTGGTCCAGCAAATTTCAAAATGAAAATAGAGAGTGCTGCTGTTGTTAGGCTGCCGATGCAGAGAAGTCGAACAACATCCCATCGAACATTTCCATGGAGTCTGTGTGCTGCAGTTCCAAAACCTTTGGTAATAGCAGCAAACGCAAGATCAGTGCCAACTGCAGTGGTTGGCGCTACTCCGAAAATAATGGTGAGCAGGGGGGTCATTAGGGAGCCACCGCCTACGCCAGTCATACCAACCAAAAGACCGACTAATGCCCCTGAAATAATGTATTGAGAGGAATTTAAAAGGAATTCTGTCATTTTTGTTTCTCCTTATGCAAAGGACTCTTCAAATTCTTGGAATTTGATAGCACTCATGAGAAAAAGTATGCGACGCTGAAAACCTTTCCGCTCCTCTGTTTTATCAATGGGGAGCTGATCATGTTCACGCAATAGTTTGGTGATGATTGGGTTGTAATGTTCGCGTACGGGAGACATTTTGATTCCTTGGTAAAAATCTTGTTAAAAGAGATTTTCTAAGGAATCCTATATATCCACAAGGAATATATAGCGATATCTAAATTACTTTTAGATATATCAAATAATGTGGATTACTTCTCTACAAAGGCACGTTCAAAGACGTAATCGCCCAATTGACCAAGGCTTGGAGATACCTTGAAGCCCTTAGCATCGAGCATTTCAGCTGTTTCTTTGAGCATGGATGGACTGCCGCAGATCATGGCGCGATCAACGGCAGGATCCAATGGAGGCAGGCCAATATCTTTAAAGAGTTGACCTGACTCAATGGCGGTTGTTAAGCGACCAGTTTGTTTGTAAGCTTCGCGAGTAACAGTTGGATAGTAAATTAATTTTTCACGAATAAGTTCACCTAAGAATTCATCTTGGGTTAATTCATTTTTAATGTAATCGGCATAGG
>CAIYZI010000073.1 GCA_903930665.1 uncultured beta proteobacterium | reverse complement strand
TATCATCATCACTCCAGTCGCTGACTAAAGCTTTAAGTTCAGGTGTATTGAAAACTGTTTCACGAACGTAAGCACCGTTCTTAGACTTCATGGTTTGATATTGACCGTCAACGATTTCACCTAGACGTTGCATCAAAATACCTTTTTTGTCACGGGCAAACAAAGCATCCCAATGACCACCCCAAACGACTTTAATGACATTCCAACCAGCACCACGGAACTCACTTTCGAGTTCTTGAATGATCTTGCCATTACCGCGTACAGGCCCATCTAGACGTTGTAAGTTGCAGTTAATGACAAAAATAAGGTTGTCTAATTTTTCGCGACCAGCCATACCAATCGCACCCAATGATTCTGGCTCGTCGGTTTCACCGTCACCTAAGAATGCCCAAACTTTGCGACCTTCAGCTTTAATAAAGCCGCGATCTTGCATGTAGCGCATAAAGCGCGCTTGGTAAATTGCCATGATCGGACCCAGTCCCATGGAAACTGTTGGGAATTGCCAGAAATCAGGCATCAACCATGGATGTGGATAGCTAGAGATTCCCTTACCGCCAACTTCTTGGCGGAAATTATCAAGTTGTTCATCGGTCAAACGACCGAGCATATATGCGCGTGCATACACTCCAGGAGCAGAGTGGCCTTGTACAAAAATGAGGTCTCCACCATGTTCTGGTGAAGGAGCATGCCAAAAGTGGTTAAAGCCAACGTCATATAGAGTTGCTGCAGATTGGAACGAAGATATATGTCCGCCAACGTTGGTGTCTTTATTGGCACGCAAAACCATCGCCATCGCATTCCAACGAGTATAGGAGCGAATGTGATGCTCTACATTTTGATCGCCAGGCAAGCGCGCTTGACGCTCCACGGGAATGGTATTGATGTAAGGTGTTTCAGCATGAAACGGTTGGTTTACGCCGTTTACGCGTGCATGAGAAATTTGCTGATCAATCAAGTAAGCAGCGCGCTCTGGACCTTCATTGCGAATCACTCCGTCAAGGGCCTGCAACCACTCCTGTGTCTCTGCAGGATCAACATCCTGTGCGCTTGTTTTACCTAAGATTTGCTCTGGAACTGCCGCCATAAACTGCCTCCGTTTAGAACTTATTATTTGTAACCTACTTTATAAACAACATTCTAGGAAGGTATATGGGTGTAAACAAGGAAATTTTCACATAATGATAATATTTGTCACTATGTGAAATTATGCTGCAGCGCATACAAAAAATGGGTCCTATAGGGGTAAATACAGAGAAATCAGGCAAAATGATTCGCATCCATGAAATTCAAGGCAATATCCACCCAACTCATTAATCCCGCTAAGTGGCTCCGTAGAATCCGGGGCTTTAGATTGGTCTACACCCCGCTACTGGCCATCATCATATTTACTGCGGTAATGGGTGTCATCCTGGGGACCCTACATTTACAAGAAAAAAATCAGCAAGAAGCGTCCTTATATAGAGAGTTGGCCTTTGCCAAGCAACGCATTCAGCTTCGCTTTGCTAACAACACGGATTCTTTTATAGCTATTAGCCGTGAGTTTGCTGCAAACCTTAATCAACCAAAATACCAAAATAATGCTTTTGATCAGATTGAAAATCTGGCGCTAAATAACCCTGAAATCGCTCAAGCCATTTGGGTCAACAACGACAATACTGTTCAGTGGTCAGTGCCCCCCGTTCCTCATAAAACAGATTTCCTCTTCAAATCAAAAAACAATTCCATACTTAGTCAAGAGTTATTCAAAGCCATTGAGCTGAGTAAGGCAACGAATCGGCCTGCATTTAGTCAGTACATCGATATACCCTCCGCTGGCGGAGCATCTATTGGGCGTGATAGAAGAAATGTTTTCTGGCAAGTTATTCCATCAATTAGTGGTGGCGAGTCTATCGGAACCTTAGCGGTTTTATATACGGCGCAGGGTGTACTGGACGTTATTCCTGGTGAACTGAAATCGCAATATCGCTTTACCTTGATGACAGATAACGATCAGATCCTAGCGATTTCATCCGACAGAGATACGCCTAAGCGGGCATTTAGTAATCAAACTAATTTAGACATGGGAGTTTTAAGCCCCAACCTTACCCTTCGCATTGACACCTTTCCGCCGCCTACTAATTTAACATTCAGAATGTTAATTGGCGTTGTACTAGGTTTAAGCGCATTCGTCATCTGGAGCCTTTGGTCTGTCCTCAAACAGATGCAGGTTCGACAAGAGGCGGAAGCAAATTTGCGAACTGAAACCAGCTTTAGAAATGCGATGGAAAACTCTACGCCAGTAGGGATTCGTGCGCACAATATGGAAAAACGCATTACCTATGTGAATAGAGCGTTTTGTGAAATGACTGGTTGGTCTGCACATGAATTGATTGGGCTCAAACCCCCATTCCCCTTCTGGCCACCAGATCGCATCCCTGAAATTACTGAGAAAATTAATCGTGTTCTTCAGCCCAGCTTTGGCCCACAAAACAAGGCCGGTATTGAGGGAGCAATCTATCGTCGTGATGGTACGCAAATCCAAACCCGAACCTTTGTCGCGCCACTCATTAATGAAAAAGGTCATCAAACTGGTTGGGTAACTTCTTTAATTGATATTTCTGAACCCAAAAGAATTCGAGAAGAATTAGCCGCAACCCAAGATCGATTTGTTACCGTTTTAGAAGGTCTTGATGCAGCTGTGTCAGTGGTTTCCATCGAGTCTGGAGACTTGCTATTTGCCAATCGTTTTTATCGAGAGCGGTTTGGTGATAACTCACAAGGTCACCTTGATTTAGCTGGTGAAGAAGTTCCTCAGCATGCAATAGAGAAGATTCTTGAAGAGCATGACAACCAAATTAATACCCTATCACCCTCCTCTTTGTATCAGGAATCTGATTCCGAAGAAGTGCAATTAATCGGTGATATATCGAAGTGGTATGAGGTGCGTCGTCGACTTGTACCTTGGGTTGATGGACATATGGCAGAGTTATTAATTGCTACAGACATTACCTTACGCAAAGAGGCCGATGACATTGCTCGCCAACAAGAAGAGCGCATGCAATTTACAAGCCGACTTACCACTATGGGTGAAATGGCCTCCTCACTAGCGCATGAGTTAAATCAACCTCTATCAGCGATTTCAAACTACTGCATGGGCGTTGCTAAGCGCCTGCAAGGTCTTGATCCAGCATTGAAGAAAGATATCCTGCCCGCTTTAGAAAAAGCTGCAGAACAAGCCCATAGAGCTGGGACCATCATTCAAAGAATTCGGGGTTTTGTGAAACGTAGTGAGCCCCAGCGCAAATATTGTTCTATTGCCGACATCATTCATGACGCCGTTGGTCTCGTGGAAATTGAAGCCCATCGTCATCGATTAAGCATTACTACTGAGATTGCGGATAACCTCCCAGAGGTTAATCTCGATCCAGTATTGATTTTGCAAGTTCTGGTGAATCTTTTGAAGAATGGTTTAGATAGCATCAGAGAGTCACTTCCTCTGACTTCCCGCTGGTCTGCACCACCCGTCAAAATCTCCGCTAGCTTAGACACTAGCACCTTTCCTGCCATGCTCCGCATCGATGTGACCGATTCGGGCGTTGGAATTGATGAATCGGTCATTGAACGCATGTTTGAGCCCTTTTTTAGCACCAAACCAGACGGAATGGGTATGGGGCTTAATATCTGTCGGTCTATTATTGAGTCGCACCAAGGGCGTTTATGGGCCAAAAATCATATGGATCCTGAACATACCAAGCTGACAGGCTGCACCTTTACAATACTTCTACCCGTAGATTTTTCAAACTCTATGGAAAATGTTTAACTGTCCTATAGATTTAACTCAAGAGATTTCATATGAACTTAAGCAGCCCAGTAAAAACCAATCAGGCCGAAGTGGTCTATGTAGTCGATGACGATGAAGCGGTACGCGACTCCTTAACCTGGTTGCTGGAGAGCAATGGTTATGTTGTACGTTGCCATGCAAGCGCTGAGCGTTTCTTGCAGTCTCTTCAAAATACCGATAAGTCTACGATTTCTTGTGCAATCTTAGATGTCCGCATGCCAGGAATGTCTGGCCTTGAATTACAAGAACGTTTATCCAGTGAAAACTTTCCGATGCCAGTCGCTTTTATTACTGGTCATGGCGATGTTTCCATGGCTGTATCCACTATGAAACGTGGTGCGGTAGATTTTATTGAGAAGCCTTTTAAAGAAAATGAC
>CAIYZI010000072.1 GCA_903930665.1 uncultured beta proteobacterium | reverse complement strand
CAAATTTCGGCACTTTTTACAGATTTAGCGAAATCTTGGCCTCAGTTTGATGGTTTTGTGCATGCTATTGGCTTTGCTCCACGCGAAGCGATTGCTGGCGACTTCTTAGAAGGTCTAAGTCGCGAAGCCTTCCGAATCGCCCATGACATCTCTGCCTACAGCTTCCCAGCGATGGCTAAAGAGGCATTGCCAATGTTGCGTGATAAATCATCCCTTTTAACCCTCAGTTATTTAGGTTCATTACGCAATGTTCCTAACTACAACACCATGGGTCTTGCTAAAGCATCGCTTGAGGCTTCTGTTCGCTATTTAGCGGGATCAGTGGGACCTAAGGGCATTCGTGCAAACGGCATCTCCGCTGGCCCAATTAAGACCTTGGCTGCTGCTGGCATCAAGGGCTTTAGCAAAATTTTGGCAGCCGTGGAAGCCACCGCTCCACTGCGTCGCAATGTCACTATCGATGATGTCGGTAATACTGCGGCCTTCTTATTGTCCGATCTCGCCAATGGCATCACTGCTGAGATCATCTATGTAGATAATGGTTTTAGCCAAGTTGTTGGCGGCATGGAAGAAGTTTGAGCCTTCCATTAAGGGAGGCCCTCAAGTTTTGGGTCAAACTCGGTTTTATTAGCTTTGGTGGTCCTGCCGGACAGATCTCCGTCCTCCACCAAGAGCTTGTTGAAAAGCGTCGCTGGATTTCTGAGCGGCGCTTTTTGCATGCTTTGAACTATTGCATGTTGCTACCAGGGCCGGAAGCCCAACAACTAGTCACTTATATTGGCTGGTTAATGCATCGAGGCTTAGGTGGCATTTTGGCTGGAACACTCTTTGTTCTGCCCTCGCTCTTCATTCTGATTGCACTATCCTGGATTTACCTCACTTACGGACAAGTCCCTTGGATTGCAGCAATCTTTTTTGGCATCAAACCTGCAGTCACTGCAATTGTTTTACAAGCAGCAGTACGTATCGGCAAGCGCACCATTCATAACCAAGCATTACGCTGGATTGCTCTAGGCTCGTTTTTATTAATCTTTGTCCTTAATTTAGCCTTCCCTATTATTGTGGTGATTGCCGCATTGATTGGCGTTTGGGGTGGCAAACGATATCCAGAATATTTTCAACAAAAAAATGGTCATGCCAACTCGGCAAATGTCACCCATCCACCGGCAATCATTGATGATGACACTCCTACCCCTGAGCATGTGCATTTCAATCGCAAAAAACTTGCTCTGCATAGCCTTATTGCATCACTGTTTTGGCTCGCCCCTTTTACTATTCTCATCGCCATCTTTGGATGGAAAACGCTTTACCCGCAACTAGCGTGGTTTTTTACTAAAGCAGCCTTTCTGACCTTTGGCGGGGCATACGCTGTATTACCTTATGTCTATCAAGGCGCAGTAGATCATTTTCATTGGCTAAGCGCCAGCCAAATGATTGATGGTTTAGCTTTAGGGGAGACCACCCCAGGACCATTGATTATGGTGGTCGCCTTTGTTGGCTATTTGGCCGGACACATTCAGCATTTAATAGGATCTAGCAACCCATTCTGGTTTGGTGTGTTGGGAGCTTGTATTGCCACCTGGTTTACCTTCCTACCCTCCTTCTTCTTTATCTTGATTGGTGGACCTCTTATTGAATCCACTCATGGCAAGCTTGGCTTTACCGCACCCTTAACGGCAATTACCGCTGCAGTAGTGGGTGTGATTGCTAATTTAGGTTTGTTTTTTGCATATCACGTGTTTCTTCCCAGAGGCTTAGGTGGACCAATTTCTTGGATCTCCATCCTGATTTGCATTCTGGCTGGGGTAGCGCTGATGAAGTTTCAAAAAGGTGTCATTAGTGTCTTAGCAGCCTCGGCTGTAGCGGGTTTACTTAGCTATTACGGCATCGTTTTATTGGGCCTTCAATTGGCATAATAGAAACCATGCGAATCAAAGTGCAAACAGTCGCCCAACTCCAACAATGGCATAGCAAAACCATTTCTATTGGGGCACAAGATCTCAAAGGCTGCCTGACAAGGCAATCTACTGGTGTTTTAATCTAATTAGCATTCACTCAATACAAGAAACTCTTCTTCCATGAATCCACTAGATACCCCCCTTGGTTACAGCAGTAATTTTTTGTTTGTACCGGGCACGCGGCCAGATCGCTTTCTTAAAGCTTTAGATAGCGGTGCAGATACGGTGGTCTTAGATTTGGAAGATGCGGTTGCAGAAGAAGAAAAAGTCAATGCTCGCAATGCTATTCGTGCAGCGTGGCCTACCTTCACTGAAGAACAAAAGCAACGCTTGGCAATTCGCAGCAACTCTCCAGGCAGCAAGTTTTATTCTGCTGATTTAATTCTGGCTCAAGACCTTAGCGTGACATGCTTAGTGATACCCAAGAGCGAATCTCTTGATCAAATGAATGGCGCAGCTGCGATTTTGCCCGATACTGCTATCGTCCCCATGATTGAAACTGCTATTGGACTCTCGAAAATCAACGAAATCGCCAATTCCAATCAAGTTTTACGACTTGCCTTGGGAAATCTCGATTTACAAGCGGACCTTGGCATGGTCTGCGACCAAGAAGAGACACAATTGCAAACGGCGCGCTTTCAGATTGTTCTTGCATCGCGCCTTGCCAGAATAGCGCCACCGATCGATGGCGTTACCACCTCCACTGATGATGTAAGCCGCATCACCGATGATGTACAACGCGCTAAAGCCATGGGTTTTGGAGGGAAGTTGTG
This sequence comes from uncultured beta proteobacterium, assembly GCA_903930665.1. GTDB lineage: Bacteria > Pseudomonadota > Gammaproteobacteria > Burkholderiales > Burkholderiaceae > Polynucleobacter. The sequence continues at coordinate 7,871 of CAIYZI010000072.1, read as the reverse complement.
CATTCATCCTAAGCAAGTACCCATAGTAAAAGCCACTTTTATGCCTACTTCAGATGAAATTACCTGGGCAAACCGCGTCATCGAGGCAGACACAGCTTCAAAAGGTGCAACCGTCAAACTGGATGGGCAGATGATTGATCGTCCAGCTGTGCTTTTGGCTCGCAGAACTCTCGCAATTGCTGGTAAATACTAATCTTTTCTTGCTTTAAAACTGGCAAAATCAGCTTCACTATAAATACATACGTTCATCTGATGAAATCATCGGTGAAGCTGGGGATAAGAATGAAGTTACGAAACCGTCTGTTGATGAGTATTGGTGCGCTGTTTGCAACCACCTCTTTTTTGGCTGGGTCTTGCTATGCGCAAGGCAATTATCCAAATAAAGCCGTTACTTTAGTTGTGCCATTCTCTGCTGGTGGGCCTACAGATGCTGTAGCTCGCTTAATTGCGGTTCCAATGGGTAAAGAGCTTGGACAAACTGTCATTGTTGAGAATACCGTTGGGGCTGGCGGCACTATTGCAGCAACTCGAGTAGCAAGAGCAAATCCCGATGGTTACACCATTTTCATTAACCATATGGGCATGGCAACCGCGCCTGCTTTATACAAAAAGCTTCCTTATGACCCCCTCAAGGATTTTGAATACATTGGCCAAGTTGTAGATGTGCCGATGGTTTTATTGGGTCGGAAAAATTTCCCGCCAAACAACCTCAAAGAGCTTGAGGCTTACATTAAAGCCAATAAAGAAAAGGTCACGATTGCCAACGCTGGTCCCGGATCAGTGTCTCAGTTATGCGGCCTCTTGTTTATGTCTCGCGAAGAAGTGGAATTAACTAGCGTCCCTTATAAGGGTACAGGTCCCGCATTAACGGATTTATTAGGCGGCCAGGTGGACTTGTTGTGTGATCAAACTACACAGACAGTTTCTTATATCAAAAGCAATATGGTTAAAACCTATGGCGTAACAACAGCCAAGCGCTTAAGCGCTCTTCCCAATGTCCCCACCCTTCAAGAGCAAGGATTAAAAGGTTTTGAGGTTAAGGCCTGGCATGGCTTATATACACCTAAAGGCACTCCACCTGCTGTTTTAGCCAAACTCAATAAAGCGCTTCAGACAGCTTTAAACAATCCAGAAGTAAAGTCCCGCCTTGCCGAATCGAATATTGAAGTTGTTCCTATGAGCAAAGTCACACCAGCTAGCCTCAAAGAACAACTTGAGTCAGAAGTGAACAAATGGGGTCCAATTATTCGTAAAGCTGGAGCTTATGCGGATTAAGTAACTGCTTTCACCAATTTAAAAAGCCAGCTCACCTAAGCTGGCTTTTTTATTCACTGAGAACTCATTAAACGCACGTCAACCTGCCCTAAAAAGGTAACCAGACCGAGCCTTCTCTTTTCGTTTTTGACCAATTGCGTAAAGAGCCGCCCATAGCGCCCAGATAGCCAAAAACGGATCGAGCAAGTAATCCCAAAGATTAGTGGATTCATGCCAATGAACAGACCAGGCAATGATCGCGATAGCCAATATCCAAATACCTCGTGTCCAGTTGGCAACTCCGCAAGTAACTGTAAAAACCAATACGGCAATCAAAAAAGCAATAGATCCATAACCCCAAGCATAGGGATCCATCATGCCAACTCCAAGAGCAAGTGGATAGAACGCTATGGCGATAACGGTAATAAACCACTTAAAACTCAAAGGAATGGCTTTGGGATTGAATAAAACAGAAGACCATAACAACAGGCTAGTAACGATACTTAAATCACCCGTGATACCTCGTACGTAAGCAGCTAAAGGAAGTGCCATTGAAAATCCTAGCGGCCAAAAGAAAAGATTGGCAAGCAAAATAGCAAAAATGATGCGAGCGGCAACTGGAATCTGAAATGGCATCATTTTTTGAATCAACCAAATCATGAGAACTGCGCAAGTGAGTGAGGTCTCCAGCAGGGCAATAGGTTGCATGAAATTATCCATTAGTGCGCCCCTTCAGAATCTATGAACGTTTGCTGATGAAGTTCTGTTTGAGCCTGCTTTAGCCAAGCTGCAGGAAAGTAAACATGACGAATCTTTTTGCGATCCCAGGTGTACACGAGATGGGCATCGCTGCCATCTGCACTTAGCAAAAATGGGTAAGAAAATTCACGGCGCCGCTCATTTGAAAGCGCTTCATCATCTTCGAGAACTTGCACTACTGTCCATTCCGATGATCCACTTTGCTTCATGACCATGACCAAGCGATGACGCCCTGCCTCAATGTTATTAAGCACCATAATGCGAGTGCCGTTTTTTAAACTCAGCGCCGCTACTGCAGAATTCGGATTGGCAATATTTAAATCATCAGCCACTTGCCAAGATTGACCGGCATTGGTGGTGATGCTTACGGGTATTTTCTTGGCTTCTGAACTGCTTCTGGTTTGACGGAAAAAGGCGCTGGCTTTTTGGCCATCATCAATAAAAATCGCTGGCTGTATAGAACCTCTTCCCGAACTCATCCGGCGTTTATCAATCGCACTAGATCCTTCGATACGGATAAGTTCACCAAAACGACCAATCCATTCATGATAGGCAGGCAAACCCAAACGACCATCTGCAAACGTTAATGCGGGCGACTTTACTAAAGTACTTAGATTGATGAAGGGTGAAGTAATGAAGCGTTGCGGACGTCCCCAGTTTTTTCCCTCATCATCAGAAATCATGCTGGAAATCGAACTACCGGCCCAACCACCCATAGATACCGTAACAACAAATAACTGCAAACGTCCATCAGCCAATCTTGCTGGAACTGGATTACCTAACTTAGCGATATAACGTGATAAGCCCGTTTCCATGCCCACTCGATCTATCACCACCGTAGGATCACTCCAGCTAGCAGTCTTAGGATCAAAGACCGCACTATTAATAACGACGTCCGGAGCTCCCTCGCGACTTCCAGCAAACCAAAATGCCCGTATAGAACCATCCTTTAACGCCACTAAAGAAGCAGCATGAACTGATGGCGCCTGCGTAGAAGGCAACCAATCTAATTTGGGTTGTGGGATGGTGACGGAGGTGGAGGCTTTAGTAGCATTAGTGGCTTTAGCGGCTTGAGCAATAGGCTCGGGGATCAAAGAAGACGCTTGTCCATCCTCACCTTCAGATACCAAAGAGCCCTTCCAAGAAGGCTCGCTAAATGGCGCCCAGATTGGCCGACTATCAATATGCAAAAAACCCAATACTGCAGCCAATAATAAAAAGCAGAATGCTATTAAGCGACTCATCTGCAAGCATCCTTTAAATTGAGTTGATCGACAATCACAGCAGGCGTTGAAATGAGGTATTCCGTTACAAAAAGATGTTCGCCAATATGACCACGAAGCATTGCTTGAATTTCTGCATTTGAATGTCGCGCACGCATTTCCATGCGTTGTCCTACGATCTTGCACTCCTCGCAAATTTCTGGCTTAACCCCAATAGGAGCTTGAACCGCTACCAAAGGATAAAGCGTGCTCAGAGCGGTAATTTCACCAGCATCTTTTGCCGGGTATCCATGCAAGTGCGCATTCGGTAAAAGTAAGCGGTACTCCTCATCCTTAGCACGGTAGTCACAGGGAATCCATACATCTTGTCCCGCTACAGATTGGATAGCACTAGCATCGTAACGGCCTAACGAGCCCTCTAGGGGCGCAAGGCTGCTAGTAAGAGCGCAATAGCTTAAAAAGCATCCCGCCAATGCGGCTGATTTACAGGCGTCCTTCATCACAAGGCCATAGCAAGCTAGTAGCAAGCTAAAGCCCATGAATACCCAATGAAGAGGAGAGTATGACCACGAAGCAGCATCCCCAAGAAAAGCAGATAACTGAAGGTTGCCTCCTACCCAAGATAAAGCGGCGAGCACGATCACCTGCAATATCAAAGCAATCCTAAAGCCCCACAATGGCAAGCGATCCCAGCCAAGTGCAATCAATGCAGCAAATGCTGGCATTACTGGCAATAGATAACGGCCAGATCGTTGACTAGGCAAACTAAATACCAAGAAAAAAGCTAGTACCCATAAAAGCAAAAGGCTTTCTTCCAAAGACATAAAGCGACGCTCACGCCAACATTGCCGTAAGGTTGAAATCAGAACAAATAGAAATAAGCCTGCATTTGCTAATGAGGTCAGACTCAGCATCCAAATACTGTCGCCACCACGCACTAAGTCTAAAAAGTAGTTTGAGCTACGGGCCTCAAACTTGCCGGCATTCTCACCCAATACAAACTCTCTCCACACATCCTGCGGATAAGGATCTAAAGCAAACCACAGCGCAAATATGCCCAGCGCCAGAAACGCAATGACAAAAAGTTTATATAAATCTTTTTTTAATACCTCTGGGATGCTCCATGCACGCCAACGCCAAAAGTAAAGACCCAAAGCAAAAGTGGCCGGAACAATATAAGCAAAGGACTTTGAGAGTAATGCCAAGCCAATACAAAAAGCGGCGAGCAATGGAAAGGCCAACTTGGATTCAAAAGCAGACTTTCCCCAATAGAGCAAAGCTAAAAACGGGATACTTAACCAAAAAACTTCTGGGGGGTCTGTTAAGAATGGGCGTCCATAACGATAGGTAGCAAAAAAAGAAAGCCAAACTACACTGGCTAATAGGCCCGTTTTTGTATTTCCGCTAAAACGACGAACTGCTAAAAATAAGAGCAACGCTGTTAAGCCAGTGTAGAGAACACTGGGCCAACGTAAGGCAAAGAGCGTCCAGTGCTGACCCCATTGAGTGCTCGCAATTGCTTCCCAAAAAATCAGGGGTGGCTTCGTATTTTTTAAGCCCTCCATCTCTGATTGCAATGGTAGCCATTGACCGGTATCAGCTGTCATTCGCACAATGTGCATATAAGGGTACTCATCCCCATTTTTAGGGGCAAAGCGACTGTCCAAGCCATACAAATAGGTAAAGATGGCTAAAAGCGCAATGAAGATGGTATTTCGGAGAGAAAGATGGCTTCGCATGGCTATAGTTTATAGGGCTTATTCTGTGACCAAAAAAAATGAATCGGTATTTTTATAACTTTTAAGTCCTTTTGGAGAGCTTTTCCCTGGATTACAAATTACTTGTTTAAGATCATGGGAATCCTCAGAACAAAATAGCGCTTTCATTGCGAAACTAAAAAAATGCCAAAGAGTATTTCCGTCAACATCATTCATCAGCGATTAGGCTTTTTAACCCTGGCTTTTCTTGCGGCTATGCAATGGAGCAGTCTGAGCCACGCCCAGACTATTAATAACGCAGATCAGTTGTATCAGAGCTCCTTAGCGTCAACCTGTGCAAATTGTCACGGTACAAATGGTGAAGGCATCGTCAATGGTGGCATGCCATTAATTTCCCATTTAAATAGCGCTCAAATGCTCAAAGAGCTCATGGCCTATAAATCAGGCGCCCGGGAAGGTACCATCATGCCCCAATTAATGAGGGGCTACTCTGATGCGCAGCTTGAAATGATCTCCCAGCAACTGGGCAAGAAAGAATAAAAGGCTCACTATGGATCGTAGAAAATTCCTGAGTCAAAGCGCTGCCGGCCTTGGAGTGCTTGCTGGCTTTTCAGGTCAAGCGCAAGCTAGTCTTGAGAAGGCACAAATTGTAGTGATTGGCGGTGGCTATGGAGGCAGCACAGCGGCCAAATATTTGCGCCTTTTCTCCAACAATACAGCGCAAGTAACGCTGATTGAACCTAACCCTACCTTTATCTCCTGCCCCCTCTCTAATCTGGTGGTTGGAGGGACTCGAACACTTGGCGAACTCACGACTTCTTATGACAGTCTACGCACCCGTCATGGCATCACTATTATTCAAGATAGCGTGGTGAGTATCGAGCCCGATAAAAAAACACTCAAACTTGGCTCTGGAAAAATCCTTCGATATGACAAGGTCATTGTCTCGCCTGGCGTGAGTTTGATGATGAGCAGCATTGAAGGATTGGCCCAAGCGAATCGAGCTGGTATCACCTTGCAAGCCTGGAAAGCTGGTGCTGAAACTGTAGCACTTCAGCGGCAAATTGCAGCAATGCCCGATGGAGGTACATATGCATTAAGCATTCCTGAAGCACCCTATCGCTGCCCTCCCGCACCTTATGAGCGCGCATGCCTGGTCGCCGAATACTTCAAGAGACATAAGCCTAAATCTAAAGTATTCATTTTGGACGCCAATCAGGATGTAACTTCAAAAGGCGCTTTATTTAAAAAAGTTTGGGCCGAGCAATATGCCGGAATTATTGATTACCTTCCAAACCATCGCGTGATTGGGGTTGATGCCAAAACAAAAACAATGAAATTAGAAGTAGATGAGGACATCAAAGCAGATGTACTCAATTTATTACCTGATATGCGCGCTGGTGAAATTGCTGCGAATACAGGTTTAGCAAACTCGAATGGACGCTGGGTCAATGTGAACTTCATCAATTTTGAATCGACTGCACATAAAGATATTCATGTCATTGGCGACGCCATTCAGATTGCCCCTTTAATGCCCAAGTCTGGCCATATGGCAAACCAACAAGCAAAGGTTACCGCTGCAGCGATCGTTGCTGAACTAAATAACTGGGAGGTAAATCCAGCGCCCGTTCTTGCTAATGCCTGCTATAGCTTTGTTAATGACAGGCAGGTGGTGCATGTTGATAGCGTTCATCAATACAACTCTAGCGAAAAGACCTTTAAGGTGGTGCCTGGTTCTGGAGGTCTATCTACTGAACCATCAAGCCTCGAAGGAATCTATGCATGGGGCTGGGCACACAATATTTGGGCCGACTGCCTAGCTTAATACAAGCCCTTGTGAAAGCTTGGGGCAGTCAAGATTGGTTTAGCCCTAGAACCACTAAAGCAATAAGGGTTCGTCGGCACTTTCCCCGCCCATCTGATAAGGGTGAGCACCTCTGTTCAGGCAGCTTCTGACATAGTCAATACTGGTGCGTAAAGCATAGTAGTCGCCAGACATACTCTTTGGTACCTTTAATTTCAGGGCCTCATATTCCAACTTATCGAGTTTTTGGAGGTATTCACCTTTTAGCTCTGGGGTCGAACCTTCGGTTAATTCTTGTTCATAAGTTTTCAAGGTGCCATAAAGAATGTCGATTCTTCTACGCATCCGTTTATTTCGATATCCAGGCAAAGTCAGTAAAACAGGATAAGCAAGCGCACAAAATGGCAACATAACAAAGACCAGGCGATTAATTAACTCCGCTAGCCAAAATGGAAAATACTGCATTAATAATGGCGAACCATTTTTTTCAAAATGGACTGCGACGGGGCTCTCGGGTAATCCCGAGTTTTTGAAAGACGGAAACTCTCCACGATTGGTAAAAAAGGAGGCCTTGCCATTGATCTCTCGAGCTGCCTCTAAAAATAAAAATTGAATCGCAGGATGCATGCGATCATCAATCAAAAGATGGGTGGTAGTTGCCAACAATTTGATGTCTTGATCTGGGAAGTTCCGAATTAAGCTAAAGCCGCCAGTAGGTACTTTTAAGATTTGCAAAAATGGAAGGAGTTTTGCATAAGCATCTGCACGTTTGAACCTCGCTAAGTGCAAGCTAGGGTCGTTCAGCAGAGTCTGAACATTCGGAGCCTCATATTGGTCAACAATAAAAATCCCGTCTAGCTCGCCCTTCTGAAGCGCTTTAACAGCCTCAGCGCCTGGCAGATTCACAATGTGTGGCCCCTGAGCCATGCCAGAAACTTTTAAGATATGCATTGCTTGGGCATAAGTGCCACTTCCTGGAACCCCAACGGAGATCCTTGCATTTACAAACTTGGTCATTTGAGCATGCAGGTTTTGAAAATCATCAGACTGCACATCATTACCCCGATAAAAAAACCAAATAGGGTCGTAAGCGATTGCACCTAATGACTCAAT
>CAIYZI010000071.1 GCA_903930665.1 uncultured beta proteobacterium | reverse complement strand
TGCAGTCTGGTGACCGCTACTGGTCGATTGCAGGTGCCCACTTTTACGAAATGAGCGACACATAGCAGTCACTTATTTCTCAAACGCCAATGTCTGCAATGGAGAAGGCAGATCGGAAACCTGTAGGACCGGAATCGCGGCTTTCCCGCAGTTCAGGATGTCCGAATGGAGGACCGCTTTGGGCACGAAGGAGTCTGCGACCAATGTCAGCTGACGGGTTGAGTGGCGGTGACATGATTCACTTCTCCGAACCGGTCACTCACGTGTGTCGGCAGATAACCCACAGCGGCTGTCGACCCAGAGCGAAAGCACCTACTTTTGGACACGTCGCCCCAATGCGATCTTTAAATGAAAACTTTCAATCAACTTCAAAGCCGACTATACAGTTGGTTATGGAAACACACCTCTTTTGCTCCCAATTGCTTTGACTTGCGGGTTGTACACTTCGCCTACATCTGCAACAGGGGTGTTATGAAAGCAGACCAGTTCAAGCAAACTGCCGTATTTTTCAGCACGGTACTTGCATTTGTTTTTCTTGCGGCCTGCACTGCGCCGTTGGGCCACCCATCACCACCACCAGGACTGATAGATTCCGCACGTGTAGCGCTAGCACCGTCCGGTACTTTACGTGCTGCCATTAATTTTGGTAACCCCATTCTTGCAAACAAAGACGCTGCAACAGGCCTAGCCGGTGGTGTATCGGTAGACCTTGCACATGAGCTAGGAAAGCGTTTACGGGTGCCTGTGGAATTGGTTCTGTACGAATCTGCAGGCAAAGTCGTGGACGGTCTAAAAGCAGGCGAATGGGACATCGGATTCTTCGCAATTGATCCGGTTCGCGCAACAGAAATTGACTTTACTCCAGCCTATTTGGTCATCGAAGGCGCCTACTTAGTTTCCAATGAATCTGCACTCTCAGTTAATGCCGAAGTCGATCAAGATGGCGTGCGTGTGGTGGTGGGTCGAGGGAGTGCTTACGATCTTTACCTGACACGCGAGCTGAAACGTGCCAAATTAGTCAGGGCTCCCACTTCACCGTCTGTAGTGGATTTGATGAACTCCGGAAAATTTGAAGTGGCTGCAGGGGTCAAGCAGCAACTTGAGGCTGATGCAAGGCGTTTACCAGGTGTCCGTTTACTGGATGGACGCTTTATGGTCATCAATCAGGCAATGGCGACTCCAAAAGGGCGTGATATGAGCGGAGTTACATATCTCAGGGCGTTTATCGAAGAAATGAAATCTTCCGGCTTCGTAGCACGTTCGTTGCAGCAGCACGAAATTGAGGGAGCAACGGTTGCACCGCCCTGATTAACCAGACCAATGACAAGTTCACGCAACTCTTGCGCGCTCAATTGGGTCAGCGATTCCGGGATGACAACCATGCCCCTGCTGGTCCAAGGTGCGTCTGCCCAGAGCAGCAACCTCATTTAGGTTCGCAGAAGTCTTTAAAGCCGAAAGAGCGCACCTGTAAATTCCACGCAAATCCACAGAATAACAATCTATACTATATAAAACGTTATTCAGGAGCAGAACATCATGTCCTCGAGAGAAGCGGAGTTCAGACATGTCACAGCTTCGGAGGGTATCGCCTACAACACGCTGCGCCAATTGATTCGATGGGATCCCTCCATGGCACTGGGCGATCCCTTGATAGATTCGGAACACGAGAAAATTATAGAAATGGCGGAACAGGTCTGCGTGCTCGCGCGTGACCACGACAAAAGCCCTGATTTAGTCAGTGCCTTCAGTAATTTTGGCGAGCTACTTTTCAAACACTTTGACGATGAAGAAAAAAAGCTCACGAAATTACATGCTGATGGACTTTCAAAGCATATCGCCCAACATCAAGCCATGCGTTCTGAGTTTGAATTCATCAGGCAGAGACTAATGGACGACGGAATCGGCTGGGCATGTGAAGAGCAATCACTGGTTGTTGTGAACTTCATGATCGGAGTCACCGTCGGTCACGTACTTGAAAGTGACGCGCATCAAACGTTGTCCCAATAAAACTGACCGTTAAGGCGAGTAACAGCGGTTTACGACTCGGGCCGTAAGTCGGTCGGATAGTTACCAAATCGTTTGAGCTTGCTGATGGCATATGGACTTAGGAAAATGCCAAATCGGCCGCACGAACATTAATTCCCTGGGATTTCAGTGCGTGAAGTGCTCCGGCGGGAGCTGGTGGTGGGTGATGACAATGCGGGCCATGTCGGCAGGTCTACAGCACGATGGTCGGAAGTCTCACTTTTTTTTCGTAACGCCATATTGGATCTGACAGTCAAATGTACGCTACTCGGAGAAGATCTGGAGCGTATCCACCGCAGCTGGTAACTCTCTCTTCATTAAGGCATAGTCCGCATGCGTCCCGGTCATCAGTTGGAACATGGCAAAGATCGGACCCGGCATATTGCGCGGATCGCTCATGCTCTCCAGCGCCTGCCAGGTTCGGGACTGTAGCCCGCCTCTACTACCGGTCTGAACTGGATAACCCATGAGTGCCGCAGCATCCACTTGGCTCAATCCCGTTTTTAGACGCGCTGCTTTAAGTTCTTCGCCACTTGGACTGGGCATCTCAATACGTAAAGTCATTTTTCACCTCGCAGACAATTCATGTTCCCAAGATGCGTGACTCTTTAGTTCCGCCAACACCCGACACGATGGCAGTACGTATTGGGTATTGCCTGAACGCACCAGTATTGTTAAGAGTTTTCATGACTTGAGTAAATTTCACAATGAGTTCTCTCGTTTGTTTGCGGTTTCAAGCTTCTTCTTGCACCGCGACCCTGTGCTTCATACCCTGCACAGCCTTGATTTTTCGCGCCAGTTCTTGTGTCGAATAGATGGATGTGGTGTCAATCGAAGCGTGCCCCGCCAACTCACTCACTACTTCAATCGGCACCCCATCCACCAACGCCTGCCGCACAAAGGTATGTCGCATCCAGTGCGTGGAGGCTTTCTCAAACCGGGTTGGGTCCAAGCCCGCTTTAGGAGCACTTTGGGCTGCATGGGCGAAGAATCGCTTAAGCACCGCGTAGATGCCCGATGCCGACAGCGCAGACCCTGCCTTCTCTGAAATAGCTGTAGCGACCAACGTACCTTCTGCTGCCCTACCCCATTGGGCGACGGACGTTTGTAAAGTGCGAATCAGAGGAAGTCTGGAGGCGTCCTCCAAGTCCTTGTCCCCATGCATGAATTCTTTGCCATGCGTGGCGAGCAAGCGGACAACCTCAGAATTCAGAGGAACCTCTCGGGTCTTGTTGCGTTTTCCTGTGACCGTGAGGATCCAGGTTTCGGGCAGATCCGGCAAGGATTCAACTCGCAGATCGCCATGCCGCGCCTTTGCCAGCTCATCCAACCGGATACCCGAGGTCACCAGCAACTCCAATATACATTTCAGCCGCACGCCTTCGGGCCCCGATTTCTGGGAATCCAGGCACTGCAACACATGCGCCCATTCGGCCTCGGTAAAGGAGCGACGAATATCCATCTTGGAGGTCGGCAGATCAAAGCCTTTCATCAGCGCTTTCATCGGATTGGCAACCAGGTAGCCGGCGTCACAGAGTGCACCGAATAGTGTCTGCAAAATTACCAGTGCCTGTTTTTGTGAGGCCGGGCTAGGCTGTCCCCTGAATGCACGCCACTCGGGATCGGTCCGAGCCACCGGTACCGGGTGGATCCAGGTGGCTGGAACTGCCTGGAGAAACTCGCGGTATTTGAGGCAGTCCGGAGATGTGACACTGGACAGCGGCTTCTTGAGTTCTTGCGCACACCACAGCATGAAGCGCTCGACTTCTTTCCGGTAACTTCTTTGTGTCGATGCCTTGTCCTTGTAATAAGCCAGCCAGGCATTCACCGCTTCTAGGTCATTGCTGGCACCCAGGGTGTTGGCCATATGCGACCGGAATTCACCGGCGCTACCTGCCAATGTAGGGGAGGCGTGCACCCGGCCCAGTCCGATCTGGACCAACGTACCTGTCCCAAATTCACTGAACTGGTTAAGTTGGCTGAATTGGGTAGAGGCTGTCAGTCGTGCTTCTGAACCGTATATCGATAGTGCGTACTGTGCTTTTTGCTTCAGCGCGCGCAGTGACTTGGGTTCATTGACGCTGTCGTCAATTAACATGTTCAGACTCTCATACTGCATACGCAACCAAGAAACGACCTGCCCTGCCCTTTGCACACCAAAGCCTTTGATACGTCCATGCCAGCGATAACCGTAGATGTTGATAAAGCGGACCAGGTCGCCCAAGGTGAGCAACCCCACATTGCGCAGGCATTTGACGACGGGACGTGCAAACCAGGTATCCAACCGATCGGTAGCAGTCGGTTTGACCGCCAAGACGGTTTCCAAATAGTTGAGCGCCCTCACCCGTTCAGCGACCGGATCCTTCAACCCATCTGCGGCATCGATGGCATCTTCGTTGTCGAGACCATGGGCCGCCTTGTATTCAGCAATCAGTTCTGCCTCAGACCAGGCATCCGGGTCCATGCCTTCCGACTCCACCCAGTCTTCCAATGTGGGCAAGACAACTGCAGGCTTAGCACTTGCATCGCTGCGTAAGAGATCGAGCAGGTCCTTGATCTTTGCGTGCGCCGGTAAGGCGGAGTCCTGGTGGCGCCCTCCTTCAATGATTTGTTTGAGCAATGCATCACGGCGGTTCTGGATGTAGCGCAGATCGGTGGTGGTCTCACCCCATGCCAGGTAGCGCTCAAATGCATCGCGCAGATCTAGGCCCAACAGACTGGAGCGTACGAAGGCGAAGTGATGGATACCCAGAGACCGCGCATCGCGCACGACCTGAGATTTAGATCCTAAGGGCCGTCCAGGTTTACGAGAGGGCGCTTGATGGAACAGTGGGGTTGCATTGAGTGACATGGTTTCGCTGGGCAATCGTTCCTATCATTACTCGTTCAACTCAAAAATGCCGTTTTAGACTAATTTATATTGCGTCATGATTATAAGGATAATCATAACGTGTTTGAAAACAATTAAATTTGCAAAGCCTCCAAAATCGTTGGAAAAAGGGCTTTTAGAGGCAGGCCAACGTCGAGGTGATTGAGAGTCTTTAGGGCCTTGAGTGATCCTCATCCAGCCAAGTCCCTAACAGGCTGATTTGATCGCCCCACGGTGTATATATCGGCCGCCACTCCACCCGGCCCTGCTCCCCAGCGAATCCCTCACTCCGCTTCTGACTGGGTCCGATTTCCAACAAGCCTCTGCGCGTATTGAATCTGGTTG
>CAIYZI010000070.1 GCA_903930665.1 uncultured beta proteobacterium | reverse complement strand
TGCTGAGGTGCTTATCCGCGAGTCGGAACCAATGGCCGCTTGAGCGTGACGCAACCAACTTTTGCACAAAACATACAGAGCATGTGCAATTGGATTCCAACCTCAGAATGAACATAGCCGTAATTTGATTACTTGTTGTGGCCAAAAGCTGCTGCGATTCTGCGTAATGCCATCTTTATTTCATCTTTATCTCCACGCTCGAGCACAGCCTTGAGATATGCGGCAGCCTCTTTAGGGTTGTCGCTGAACTCTTGAATCGTTGCATTTTCATGGGAACGAGATCCCTGAAATAGTCGGTCACTTTGTACAGGAGACTCGCCACCGTGGTTCCTCAAATCCAACCCAAAGTGTGCCTCCTGGTGATCTGTAACCCGTAGCCAAGGACCAAGCAGTTCCTTCATGCAACGCTGGCAAAGATCAATTTCTACTTTATTGCGGTCTCCAAAAATGGATCCATATCCTGCTTCGTACTCGATAGATGTGAATTCATGAAATTCGCAGTCTATGTCGTTGATTTCCGCTACCCGACTGCATCGGTCGCAACAAAGTTCTTTTACATAGGACTGGGGCCTAACATCTTTCCGTTTCATGAGTCGTCCCTTAATTTGTTACGGTTTTCAGGCTTACATTTAAAAGCTGACCAGTGAACGCTTTTGCAGAGCGATACGATTAACAATACGGGGGCGAAATATGAGCGAAACGCATGCCGAAAGTACCCTTCTCCAAGCCGGCGAGTAGTCAAACTGGTCCATTTCTCATCAATGGTGGTCATGAAGGTATATCGATCCTGGTTGAATTGGCTCTTTTGCCTCGCCTCAACTGACGCGCGTAGCGCCAAAGCATTGCGCTCGCCAAAAACGCCAGTACTGACCCCATCACCATGATGCAAACCATGACCGTATCGGCTAAAGTCATTCCGAATCTGCAAGAGCTGCTCGCTCTCGCAACCAGTTTGCTCGGCCATAATTAAATTCAGGGAACTCTTTTTGCAACGTCGTTTTCCAGAGGATGAGACGTTTGGCGAGATCGGCAACATCTGCCAAATCATTTTCACTGCGAACCTCGATTGGAGCCACGAGACGCACACCCATTGCCCAATTTAGGCGTCGCCACGTCCAGGATGCCGAAACGTCGCATTCGATACCCTCAGCGCGTAGTCGCACCATGGTCGCGTTGAGCAAGTCATAGTGCTTTCGCTGCTCTGGAGAAGGTTCGCGAGACGTGTAGCAGACTAGCTTTTTGCGCGACCGGCCGACCTTTCGGTAGGTTTTGGTGCCGCCTTCCGTTAGCCAATTGTCTCGAGGTCCATCGCCCACTTCCTCCCAAGCTTTCTTGTTAATCGCGTTGGAATAGATGTGTCTTGGATGCTGCCACCAGACGATGATGCGTCGACCATTCAAAATAAAGCCGACGTCATCCCAAGTTGAAGAAGCACCGGGTCTGAGGTCTTCGAACGAGTAAGGAATGTGCAGTCCACGTTCGGATAGCCCCCAAGGATGGTACCGATGGTATTCGAGCTGCTTCCTGCGCAAAATCTCGTAATGGCTTTGTTTCATGGCTCAAGATAAGATGAGAGGTCAATCACGCGGCGGGCACACGTCGCTGCGCCAGTCAACACTTTATGGTTTTTGCAATGGTTAGCTTGCAGCCACCGTCCGTAGACATAATCTGCATCCGCGCTGAATTCGTGCTCGCCCTCGAGTTGGTATTGGCGCTCGGACACTGTCCACGCCACCAGAGTTGTGAGGTCCAGTTCCGCAACAGCCGTGCTCATTCGCCCACTGGTGTTTTTCCATCCAACCAGATGGCTTGACCCAACACCCTGTGGATTGATCACTTCAACCAAGCGCCATGCAGACAATCGTAAGGATGGCTGCAATGCAAGGATTCGGCTTTCTTTCTCAGTGATTTCAGTCATGATGCAGGTAGATTAACTGGAACCATGTATTC
>CAIYZI010000069.1 GCA_903930665.1 uncultured beta proteobacterium | reverse complement strand
CTCAACTACGGTCTCTAGAAACAGGGCTACCGTCCTTGCGTGCCACCAACACCGGGATCACTGCAGTTTTAGGTCCTAATGGCACGCTACAAACCCAGCTCCCCAAATTTACCCAGGCTACCTTGCAAACCCAAGTGCAAGCGTATTCAGGTAAAACCCCATATGTTATTTGGGGCAATATTCCCATTTTGAGTATCACCTGCCTACTCCTCTTATTAGGCTTTATTCGCCAAAGACGGTTTTGGTAGTATTTTTAAAAGTTACATGGCATAGCCATGTAAAATCAACGGCTTAGCCAGGTTAATCATGCTTACTTTTCAGCAAATCATTCTCACACTCCAAGATTACTGGGACCAACAAGGTTGTGCCCTATTGCAGCCTATCGACCTAGAGGTTGGTGCGGGTACGTCCCATACAGCCACTTTCTTGCGTGCCATCGGTCCCGAGCCTTGGAAAGCGGCCTACGTTCAGCCCTCACGCAGACCAAAAGATGGTCGCTATGGCGAGAACCCAAACCGCCTTCAACACTACTATCAGTACCAAGTAGTTTTAAAACCTGCGCCAGAAAATATTCTTGAGCTCTACCTTGGTTCCTTGGCTGCACTTGGCCTTGACCTCAAAAAGAATGACGTACGCTTTGTTGAGGATGATTGGGAAAACCCCACATTAGGTGCATGGGGATTGGGCTGGGAAGTATGGTTAAACGGCATGGAAGTAACTCAGTTCACTTACTTCCAACAAGTTGGCGGCCTTGACTGCAAACCCGTGCTGGGCGAAATTACTTATGGTATCGAACGTTTAGCAATGTATATCCAAAACTGTTCAAACGTTTATGACTTGGTTTGGGCTGATGGCATTTCTTATGGTGATGTATATCACCAAAATGAGGTAGAACAGTCTTGCTATAACTTTGAGCACTCCAATACCGATCTTTTGTTTGCCAATTTCACCAATTATGAAAGTGAAGCAAAACGTCTCATGGAAGTACCGCTGGCATTACCTGCTTATGAAATGGTTCTCAAAGCAGGCCATACCTTCAACCTATTGGATGCACGAGGCGCAATCTCCGTTACAGAACGTGCTGCCTATATTGGCCGCATCCGAAATCTTTCCCGCGCAGTTGCCCAAGCTTACTTTGAGTCTCGAGAAAAGCTAGGCTTCCCAATGTGCCAACGCCAAGCAAAGGCATAAGTACTGCAATCTATCTATGAGCACATCTAATTCTCCAACTCAATCAGCTGACTTATTGATTGAGGTATTTACAGAAGAGCTACCCCCTAAGTCATTACGCCGTCTGGGTGAAGCATTTAGAGATGGCATTGCCGCATCTCTCAAAACGGCAGGCCTTTTAGGCTCAAGCTCTACGATCAACAGTTTTGCAACTCCGCGTCGTTTGGCAGTTCACATAACTGATGTTTTAAATCAAGCGCCTGACTATCCTGTACGAGAAAAATTATTGCCTACCAGCATCGCCTTTGATTCTGAAGGTAAGGCAAGTGCTCCCTTACTCAAAAAACTCGCCACCTTAGGCTATGCAGAAATTGATATCTCCATCCTAGAAAAATCTGGTGAAGGTAAAAATGAAGCCCTTTATCTCAATGTGATTGCCAAAGGCGCAGCTTTAGAGCAAACGGCACAAACAGCACTTGTACAAACTCTCAATAAACTACCAATTGCTAAGATGATGCATTATCAAGTTCGGCAAAAAGATGATTCATTGGCCGATGTTGAATTTGCTAGACCTGCCCATCGAATTATTGCTCTGCATGGTAGTCACCCTTTAAAAATTAGCGCTTTAGGCATTGATGCCGGCAATCAGACAGAAGGCCACCGCTTTCTTGCTCCCGGTGCTGTAAGTATTAGCTCTGCAGATCAGTATGAAACTACCCTGCAAAACCAAGCCAAGGTCATGCCAAGCTTTAATCAACGTCGCCAGCATATTGAAGCAGCCTTATTAAAAGCCGCTGGTGATGATTTAGTCTTAATGCCAGATAGCCTATTAGATGAAGTGACCGCATTGGTGGAATGGCCCGCTATTTATGAATGTCATTTTGATCAAGAATTCTTAGAGGTTCCTCAAGAATGCTTGATTCTGACAATGCAAACCAATCAAAAGTATTTTGCATTAACGGATAAGCAGGGCAAATTGCGCAACCGCTTTTTAATCGTTTCCAACATTGAAACGGATCAAGCAGAAGCTATCATCTCCGGTAATGAAAGGGTTGTTCGTCCACGCCTCTCTGACGCACGATTCTTTTACCAGCAGGATCAAAAACGCCCGTTGGCCTCGCGCGTCGCCGATCTCGGCAGAGTGGTTTATCACAATCAACTCGGCAACCAGCTAGAGCGTACCCAACGAGTGGCTGCCATTGCTACTGGTATCGCAAAAGAACTAAAAAACAAAGGCGTCCAAGCAAATATGGAATTTGCTGGTCGTGCCGCAGAGATTGCTAAAACCGATTTACTCACTGATATGGTGGGAGAGTTCCCAGAGCTTCAAGGCATCATGGGTCGGTACTACGCTACGCATGATGGTGAAAATTCAGAAGTAGCCGCAGCATGTGCTGAGCACTATATGCCTCGCTTTGCTGGGGATGCGCTACCGCAAACTCAAACCGGAACTATTCTGGCGATCGCCGATAAATTAGAAACTTTGGTGGGCATCTGGGGTATTGGACTGACCCCAACCGGAGATAAGGATCCCTACGCATTACGTCGTCACGCTCTAGGTATCTGCCGTCTTCTGTTAGAGAAAAACCTTCCCTTAAGCCTACCAGACCTCATTGAATTAGCACGCAGCCAATTCTCACAAAAAGATGTGCAAGATAAAGCAAGTGCTGTAGATATTTATGCATTCATTATTGATCGTCTACGCGCGTATTTGCGAGATCAGTCTGTTAATGGAAAGCCTTTTACGAGTGGTGAAATTGATGCGGTATTAAGTCAATCGCCAGCACTATTAAATGATCTGATCGAACGCCTTACAGCGCTCCGAGAATTTAATGCTCTAGCCGAAGCAACTCAGCTTGCTGCAGCTAATAAACGCATTAGTAATATTCTTAAGAAAACGACTACAGCCATTCCTGCGAGTTGCATAGAGAAGCTATTACAAGCGCCAGCGGAAATTGCACTTTTCAAGGCATTAGAAAGCGTTACCCCAACACTCACCTTGGCCTATGAAAAGCGTCAGTTCGTTGAACTTCT
>CAIYZI010000068.1 GCA_903930665.1 uncultured beta proteobacterium | reverse complement strand
TTATTTAACTAAGGCAATAAAGACTTGGATTCTCGACGTGCCGAAGTTACCACCTGAGTCATTCCAAAGAGAACGGAAATGGACCAACCAAATGCAACCATGCCATTCAGAGCTATTACGACCATCACCAGATCCCAATTAAGGGGTAATGGGTTTGTACCAAACCCTACGGTCGTATAAGTACTTCCAGCAAAGATAACCGCTCGATGAGTATTTGAAATAAGCCCTGACCAGCTCAGTACATAACCCCAAATCAAGATTTCTATTAAATGGGAAATGGTTAAGATAAATGCTGCAATATAAAAAGCCAATGGAACCATTCCAAAGTATTTTTTAGAGATTAACTTATCCGTAACCTTTTCATATTGCCCGCTAACAAGAAACATGTAGGTTGCATGAAAAAGTAGCATAAGAAATAATGCTAACCCACTAAAAATAATGGAGTCTAAATTGAATACATACTCAGATGAATTGGCTAGCATAAGGATTTCTTAGATATAAGCCAAATTACTGCTTATACGCACCCCAAGCGTCAATATCAAATCCCCGAGCAGCAATCCATTTAGCCAAAGACTTTGAATTTAATGGAAATGTAAGTGGAGCTGCTAAATCAGCTCGTCGTCCACCAATCAACTTAGATTGATTCATCCACCAAGTTGGATTTCCCAAGGTCTTAAAGCTTAGAGCCACCATCTCCTCGCCATCAACAGAGGCAATTTCAGGACTTTCGACAGAATCAATTGGATTAATCGTAAAAATTCCGCTTGAGCCCATGCAGCCATTGCCAATCGTATTTGCCACCACCGTATAGGCTTGAGATGTTTTGGCCACTGCATACCAAAAAATCATTGTATTGGCAGCATATTGGTGCTTAAACAGACCAATAGCATCTTGGAGCTGACCACCATATTGACCAGACCAATTCGATGGAATAGCAAGAATATCTGCGCGACGCACACTCAAAACGCCCGAAGCTTCAGGATAGCGAACATCTTCATTTAGAAGCATCCCAATTCGTCCAATGGCCGTATCAAATACTGGTAAAGAATCGCCAGCACTCAAGACTACGCTTAAATTTTCATCCAAATGGGTTTGGCGATATTGGCCAACCAACTTACCACTAGGATCAACCAAAGAGGCAGTATGAAAATATTGATCACCGACTTTTTCTATAAAACTAACCACGACATATGCGTTTAATCTTCCTGCAAAGTCAGATGCGGCTTGCGTACTAATACCCAGCTTTGTTTCTGCAATAGCCTGATAGTTAGCCGCATCAACAGCGCCGCAGAAAGAGAAAGCTGGAAGCACAACCAAGTTAACAGACTTGCCGCTTGCCTCAATAGACTTAATTAAAGCTGCACTACGGTTTAAGTTGCCATTGAAGTCATTCTTTTCAATCTTATATTGCAATGCGATAGCAGAGACATCATGACTCTCTTTAGAGGCGGCGCCATCTGTTGGTGCTCGATAAAAAGCAAGATCACCATACAACTCTGGGCGGCGCTTAGCAAAGGTACGCTTTTGGTCATTATTAAATTTGGCGGGATCAATTTCTCCGTAAATAATCGATAACTGATTTGTCATAGTTGTGCTGGTATTCGTCGTTGACGAATGAGCAATTCTTTCACCAGTCCCCTGCCAAATAGATGCAGATCCACCATAAGTTACAGAAATGCCTGTAGTTGGGTTAGATTCAGCATTGTTTCTATCTGCAGCTACCATTGCCAAGCCATTCCAGGCACACTGCTGTTGAACAGTGGCAATAGTAGAGTGATTGGAAGCCGATTCAGCGCCTAGTGAAGGTAATACACGGTCTGACGAGCAAATATAAGCAATGATGTCCGCATTTTTTAAAGCGGCTACGCGAGCCGGCTCATAGTAGGTATCGTCATAGCAAATAATCATGGTGATATTGCCTAGCTCAGTTTCAAAAACTGGGTAGCCAGTATTACCAGGCACAAACCATAAAATATCTGAAGGGTTCAATCCATTCTTACGGTATTTACCGATATACCCCTTAGGGCCTATTAAAGCCCCTGTGTTGTAAGTGAGATTGGTATCAAAATCCACTTCTGCAATCCCAATAGCAATGTAGCAATTAAATTGAGTTCAAACTGCTGAAAGTGCATCGGTAGTTTTTCCAGGAACAGTATCCATATAAGGTAAAAACTGTTCACGATCTTTATAGATGTAGCCTGAGATTGCTGCTTCAGGCATAACAATCAATTTCGCTCCTGTAGCTGCCGCTTCAGCCGCAGCCTTTACTGCGCCATCAATGTTTTTTTCAAACTCCATAAAAATGGGGTTGAATTCAACAGCGGCAACTTTGAAAGGGGTGGATATTTTGCTAATTGTCATTTTTTTCCTAGACTTTTGGATCTTCATTAAACCAATATGGTGATGCCCAATTTCTTCTAACGCTAACAACCCTCAGGGTAGTTGTGACCAATACCGCAGCAACGACACCTACATAAAGATTGAAAAAAATACTAAAAAATATATAACTGATCGTACCCACAGCCAACGCCGATCCAAACCAATTCGCCTGACGGATAACAGTTGCTCGATTGACAGTCAGAGCGTCAACTACCATTCCGCCTATCGATGCCGTAGCAATACCGCAAACTAAAGCTGAAAAAATAGGTGCTTCATACACCAGAGCTTTTTGAGCGCCAATTGAAATCAATAAGCCCATTGCAATCCCATCAATCAATAAATTAGGAATTTGCTGCTTAATCAGATTTGAAAAAAACAAGGCACCAATAACAGAAGCACCAAGAATTGCCGGAATGTAATACCAAGTGTAGATTGCGACAGGCTTGAGATTAAGCAACATGTCGCGAGTCATACCGCCGCCTAAACCCATCAGGACCCCAGCAAGTAAAGTCCCATATATTGGGGCATTGCGAGATCTTGCTACGGCAGCGCCATAGACAGCCGTGGTCATCATCGCCATCAACTCAATCCAAACTGGCAGACTTTGAGCCGGCGGGAGGGTAAAACTATTTAATAAATCCATTATTTGCCCTTTTGGGGAATTATATTTGATTCACCCAAGCCAATATATGCAATAGCTAATGACCCCTTCTCGATGATTTAAGGCTTGTAGGTCAAATTCTGCAATTAGGTAGTTATCTACCCAAATTTACCAATCACCCTAACTAATAAACTGCTTTAAGGAAACAGATTTTGATAATCCAATATTCTTTATTAGTTAAAAATAGCCCCTTTAGTTTCGTGGCGCAGTTATGGCATCATCAAGCCATGCCTAGTGATCTATATAAGTCATTCCTTGCCAAAAATCCAAGTATTCAAGATCGACGTAATCTTGGAAAATCAATACGCAAACAGGTCAGCCGCGCTTCAATTGGCCAATTCAATATAAAAATTAAACGCCAGTCACCGATTGATATTTTGCTTGAGCAAGCTAAAGATCGCATTGAGCACTACATTCCCATCCGCCATGCACGTATGGCCGTTAATCCATTTGCTTTTTTTAGAGGTGGTGCCGCAATTATGGCCAAGGACTTGGCAAGCACTCCAAGCCCCCCTATTGCCGTCCAATTATGTGGGGATATGCACGTTAGTAATTTTGGGTTCTTTTCAACTTCTGAGCATCAACTAGTCTTTGGAATCAATGATTTTGATGAAACCCTCCCAGGCAATTTTGACTGGGATTTAAAACGCCTTACAGCTAGCGCGATGATTGCCGCTCAAGTCCTGGGTCAGGATCAGGCCTATGGAGAAAAAATAGTTCGCAATATTTCGAAGACCTACCGTAATTTCCTTCATCAATACGCCGAACTCCCATTTATTGATTTAAAGCGGGCCTACATTGATGAAAAGGCTTTGGTAAGCGCTGCATTAAGCCATGGGAATGTAGCCAGTCAAAAATACCTGCGAAATATGCTCGACAAAGCACGGAGAAATAGTGGGCATGGTGTTATTGGTAAATTGACAGAGATCACTCCAGCAGGAATTCGGTTAATTAATGATCCTCCACTTATCGAGCATCCTGAAATCTCCCCTCATGGACGAAAGATTGAAGAACTCGATGATGAAGGACTTAATTCCTACTTCAAGTCTTTAACTCCAGATCGCCGAGATTTATTGGTACGTTATAAGTGGATTGATAAGGCACGAAAAGTCGTTGGGGTTGGTAGTGTAGGTACTAGCTGCTGGGTTATCTATTTTGAGGGATGCAATAGTAACGACCCCCTCTTCTTACAGAGCAAACAAGCACAACCATCTGTTTTAGCCCCATTTTTTCCGGGCACAAAGTACACATCCCAAGGGGAACGAGTTGTTTCTGGTCAATGCTTAATACAGGGTGCGCCAGACCTCTTTCTAGGTTTTGGCAAGAGTGCGGAAATGGAATTTTATGTCCGACAATTACGCGACATGAAAGGGGGAATATCCGTCGGAGGAAACGGC